>JAIEQM010000140.1 GCA_019747705.1 Chitinophagaceae bacterium
ATGCCTTTTATTTTAAAACACCAACTTTATTAACATTTGGGGATATCATATGTTTAATTTAGATGCGTTTGCCCTGGGGATAAAGGCTTTATATTTGTACAAACAGGACACTATTATGGAGATAAGAACAGATTTATTTTTAGGCGACAGCAAAACAATGCTCAAAAAACTTCCTGACAACTCTGTTGACCTCATTGTGACATCTCCCCCTTACGCAGACCAACGTAAAGGAACGTATGGCGGCATTCATCCTGACAAATACGTTGAATGGTTTCTCCCAATAACAAAGGAACTACTTAGGGTTTTAAAACCGACCGGAACATTTATCCTTAACATAAAAGAAAAAGTTGTTGAAGGTGAACGAAGCGTTTATGTAATGGAATTAATTCTTGAAATGCGTAAGCAAGGTTGGCTGTGGACAGAGGAATTTATTTGGCACAAAAAGAATTGTTACCCTGGCAAATGGCCAAATCGATTTCGTGACGCATGGGAAAGGCTTCTGCAATTCAATAAGGATAAGAAGTTTAACATGTATCAAGAGGAAGTAATGGTTCCAATGGGTGATTGGGCAAAATCAAGGCTTAAAAATCTTAGCGACACAGATAAAATAAGAGACAACTCAAAAGTAGGTAGCGGTTTCGGTAAAAACATTTCAAACTGGCTGACAAGAGAGAAAGCTTTTCCTACTAATGTTCTTCATTTAGCGACAGAGTGCAGTAACAAAAATCATAGTGCTGCTTTTCCTGAAGAACTTCCTGAATGGTTTATAAAGCTGTTTACAAAAGAAAAGGACACCGTACTTGACCCTTTCATGGGTTCGGGAACAACAATTTTAGTTGCCAACAGAATGAAACGACACTCAATTGGTATTGACATTGTTCCTGAATACTATGACATGGTTAAAGAACAAGTTAAGCCAGTGGAATTATATTTATTAGAGCCTACAGTAAAATATGAAACAGCTAAATCTAAAAGACGTTACGCAGTACGTTGAAGAAAACATCGGAACCTTTCACCAAAAAAGAATTGCCGGACTGAATGACTTGAAGCTGAGGAAAGTTTTGGGAAAGAAAAATCCTTATCTCTTCAAAGCAAAATATATTCTGACTGCACAGGATATTATAAAGAGTTTGACCGATGCATTTATTTCATCACAGGAAGAAACAATTTTCGGTGATTGGCTTGAAGGACTTGCAATTTTTATCAACGGCAAAGTTTATGACGGTCGTAAATCAGGTATTCCCGGCATTGACTTAGAGTTTGACAAAGACGGTGTTCGCTATATTGTAACAATAAAATCTGGTCCGAATTGGGGTAACAGTTCACAGATTGGTAAAATGAGAGCAGATTTTAAGACTGCTCAAAAGACGCTTCGTACAAGCAATTCACAACTTAACATTACAGCAGTAAACGGTTGCTGTTACGGCAGGGACAACAATGCAGACAAAGGCGACTATTTCAAATATTGTGGTCAAAAGTTTTGGGAGTTTGTTTCGGGTGACACAGGCCTTTATACAAAAATCATAGAGCCATTAGGACATCAAGCTAAAGAACGTAACGACGACTTCATTCAATCGTATTCTCAAATGATAAACAAATTCACAAAAGAATTTGCAGACACTTTTTGCATGGACAACGGTTCAATAGATTGGGACAAACTTGTACGCTTTAATTCAGCTACCATAGCTCCGAAAAAATAAAACGGCGTGCAACAAAAGGTTCCTATGTATATAGGTCGTTGAGAGAGATTGATATTTGGAGTTATTCTTTTCTTTTGAAAGCAAGAGATAAACAAACGGTTTATTTTTTATTTACCTCCCGCTTTCGCAAGACTTGTCTTTGCCCATAGCAAAAGTATTTTACTTCCTGCATTTCTGCAAACATTAAATTATCCCTGCCCGTTTGGTCAGGCGGGCATTACCAGCATCCTATGAGTAGACCACACTTTTTCAACAACAACAACACTGCGGCTACAAGCTCCTGTGATTAAATAAATAATAAAAACAACCGGCTACAGTCTTGCGCAAAGTCAATGCTTCGCTGTTTGATTATGTTACGATGACAACCCATGTTTTGTAGTACGGTTGAGGTTCTTTAATTACTTCAGGTAATGAATGATAACTGTTTCTTTATTGCTTATTTTACTACTGCTGTTTGATACGGCTCACCGCTCAGCCAAACACAGCGTATTCTGCTCAATAGTTTCCTCGCCACTTTTACTATGGCTGCCTTACCGTTCTTACCACGTTTTATCTGCTCACTGTAATACAATGCCAGCGCAGGGTCGGTGCGTTTGGCTGTCCAGGCACATTCAATTAAATCACTCCTTAATTGCCGGTGCTTTCTTACTGTGATTCCTCCTTTCATTTCTTTTTCGCCACTGCTGTGCTCCATCGGCAACAACCCAATAAAACTGTTGAGATGATAAAAGTTTTAATGACTATCCGCAATTTGGAATAACTAATTATTTTAGCTATTTTTGCCTAAATTAATTAGTTATGGACATAG
>JAIEQM010000123.1 GCA_019747705.1 Chitinophagaceae bacterium
GCAGAAAAATAAAACGTATTTATAACCAATGCCTGAACTTCGGCAGACTACGAGCTTGAATTTTTACCGGAGTATTGTAAATAGATATGGCACATAAACATGATGAAACAAAAATTGCAGAACAAGAAGCCTGCTGCAATTTGGATGAGAAGCTAAGTGAAGCAAAAATAATTACCAAGGAAAAGGGAAACGGTAATTCTGGTGAGGACGATGCCAAAGGAATAAAACCCTGGTTGCCGTCTATTGTCAGTTTTGTTTTGCTGATGATTGGTATCGCTATTGACAACTGGATAAAACCAACCCCCTCCTGGTTTTCTGGCTGGGTGCGTTTGACATGGTATATTGTTGCTTATGTTCCTGTTGGTTTACCTGTAGTGATTAAAGGAATAAAAACAGCAATTAAAGGAGATGTATTTACGGAATTTTTCCTGATGAGTGTGGCTACTATTGGGGCCTTTTATATTGGCCAATATCCGGAAGGTGTAGCGGTTATGCTGTTCTATGCAGTCGGTGAACTGTTTCAGGATGCAGCCGTAAACCGTGCAAAGCGAAGTATTAAGGCGTTGCTGGATGTAAGACCCGATAGTGCAGAGGTATTACGAAATGGCAACTATGTAAATGTAAACCCTGATACAGTAAAAGTTGGGGAAACAATTCAGATAAAAGTGGGTGACAGGGTTCCGCTGGATGGAGAAATGTTAAGCGAAAGCAGTTCTTTCAACACTGCAGCTTTAACTGGAGAAAGTAAGCCATCAACATTTACAAAAGGCGAAACCGTTTTGGCGGGAATGGTTAACCAGGAAAAAGTAGCTGAACTAAAAGTTACAAAACTTTTTAATGACAGTTCGCTTGCAAGAATATTGACTTTAGTGCAGGATGCCACTAAACGAAAAGCGAAAACAGAACAATTCATCCGCAGGTTTGCAAGAATTTATACACCGATTGTGGTATTCCTTGCAATTGGCATTACACTCATGCCCTATTTTTTTACTGATAATTATGTTTTCAACGACTGGCTGTATAGGGCATTGATATTTTTAGTAATCAGTTGCCCCTGTGCATTGGTGATTTCTATTCCCCTTGGATACTTTGGGGGCATTGGCGCTGCTTCCCGAAATGGCATACTGTTCAAAGGCTCTAACTATTTGGATTTAATGACCAAAATAAACCAGGTTGTTATGGATAAAACAGGTACACTCACCAAAGCTGTTTTTAAAGTGCAGGAAGTGGAGAGTTACGATTACTTATCAAAAGAAGAATGGTTGCCTTTGGCAGCAGCATTGGAAATTAAATCCACACATCCTGTTGCAAAAGCAGTAGTAGCATATGCCGGAAAAAGCAGTACTCAAATTCAGGTAGCTTCTTCAGAAGAAATCAGTGGGCATGGGCTAAAGGGTGAAGTGGATGGTAAAGAGGTGTTGGCCGGCAATATAAAACTGATGGATATGATGAAAGTTCCTGTAAATGATGGATTGAGAAAAATATCCGACACTATCGTTATTGTTGCTGTCAACAGAAGACTTGCCGGGTATTTAATCATTGCAGATGAGATAAAGGAAGACAGCAAAGAGGCCGTTGATGCATTGCATAAACTTAATATAACAACAACTATGCTGAGTGGTGATAAACAGGCGGTAGTTGACAGGGTTGCACGGCAGTTAGGCATTGATAATGCTTACGGTGACTTATTGCCGGAGAATAAAGTTAAAAAGGTGGAAGCTATAAAGCATGATAAAATGAATGTAGTGGCATTTGTTGGTGATGGCATTAATGATGCGCCGGTACTGGCTTTAAGCGACGTAGGAATTGCTATGGGCGGCCTCGGTAGCGATGCCGCTATTGAAACAGCCGATGTAATTATTCAAACCGACCAGCCTTCTAAAATTGCACGGGCAATTAATATCGGCAAAGCCACCAATAGGATTGTCTGGCAAAATATAGGCCTTGCATTTTCCGTAAAAGTGATTGTATTGATATTGGGCGCTGGTGGCTTAGCTACTATGTGGGAAGCTGTATTTGCCGATGTAGGTGTTGCTATGCTGGCCATTTTGAATGCTGTGAGAATACAAAGAATGAAATTTTAAAAAATAATTCTGTGTTCTGATGAAATATCAAAAAAAATTAACCGCATTATTATTTTCAATAATTCCTTTTTCTGCTATTGCACAAAAAGAACGGGTAAAAGGTATTTATATAACCAGCGGTGATTTTACAAAAGGAAACCTCTCCTTCGATAATCATTGCGATAAAACAAAAACTAAAATTAAGCTGAATGACTTTTTCTCAAAGCCCTGTATTACAATCAAGCAGGCTGGCAATAATGTACGCTTTTTAAAGAGTAATATTTTCGGTTATATAAATTGCAGGAATCAGTTTTTCAGGTTTAAAGGAAAGCAGGAACTGTTATTGCTTAATGCCGGAGAAGAGATTCATATTTATAAACATATTATTTCAAAGCCGCCTGCGGGCAGAACTAACGTAACTAACTATTACTTCAGTTTGGGTGTAAGCTC
>JAIEQM010000095.1 GCA_019747705.1 Chitinophagaceae bacterium
TTGCCTATGTCCATAACTAATTACTTTAGGCAAAAATAGCTAAAATAATTAGTTATTCCAAATTGCGGATAGTCATTTAAGTTTCTTTCTTCTTCCCTCTTAGCCTCTCCACCCTCTCAAAAAATCCTCCACCAACATTTTCTTCTTTCCTTCCATTTGCAATTCAAGTACATGAATGTATCCATTGCTACATCGAATTTTTAAAAACGTTTTTCCATCGGTTTGCACAGTGCCGGTCGGGACGGTCTCACCGGCCTGAACGATTGATGCATCAGGGTTCAGGTCGCTTGCAGCGCCCCGACCCGGAACCTCTTTTTTGGAACGATAAATCTTCAGCATCTTCCCATTCAATTCAGTAAACGCCCCGGGAAAAGGAGAGAGCCCACGAATCAAATTATGAACTTCTTCCACTGTTTTTGAAAAATCAATCTTACAGGTTTCAGTAAAAATTTTGGGGGCATGTTTGAGTAAAGTCGACGGTTTATGGTTCACTGTCAATAGTAGTACGCCTGTATTCAACTGTGGACTATCGACTGTGGACTGTGGTCTTTCTTGAAGACTCCCTTCCGCCAACCCCTCCACCGTTTTCACCAGCAATGCAGCGCCAATCTCTTTCATACGGTCATGCACTTCGCCTGCTGTTTCATCTTCTCCAATGGGGAATGATTCCTGCAGTAAAATATCACCCGTATCAATTTCATGTTTGAGTTTAAAGGTGGTAACGCCAGTTTCTTTTTCTCCATTGATTACAGCCCAGTTAATGGGAGCAGCGCCACGGTATTGCGGCAATAAACTTCCATGTACATTAATCGTTCCCATCGGCGGCATATTCCAAACCACTTCGGGCAACATGCGGAACGCAACTACAATTTGTAAATCAGCTTTCAATGCTTTGAGTTCATCAATAAAAACAGGGTTCTTTAGTTTTCCCGGTTGCAGAACTTTCAATCCATGCTCCACTGCATATTTCTTCACGGCGCTTTCATTGAGCTTCATGCCACGGCCGGCCGGTTTATCAGGCGCTGTAACAACTCCAGCAATGGTGCATCCTGCTTTTACCAATGCATCCAAACTTGCAACAGCAAACTCAGGCGTACCCATAAAAATGATGCGTAAATCAGTTGCTTTCATTCTTGGTTTTTGAAATTTCTGATTCCTCTGTAAACGTAAGTTCTGTTCTTTCTAAGGTTATTTACAGTTAAGTCAAATTTTAACTTTATACTTCTTTTCATTGCAGAAACTAAACTCACTGTTCCGCACATTACAGTATCTTCTTCTCCCCAATCCCAAACAGAAGAGAAGTCAAAAACACATTTAATGATTGAAGTATCTTTACCTGCATCAGCAAAACCGGGGCTTTTCAATTTTTCAGGGTCAATAATTTTTATAGTAAGGATAAGTGAGTATTCTTCATCAACAGTATATCTTTTATTATAGCTTACTTCCTGAATCAACATTAAAGGGAAGGTCGTAAATATGATATTTTTTTCGAAGTAATTTGGCTTCTTTTTTAGAGTTAAAACATCTGTAGTTTGGCAAAAAGAAAAGCGGGTGATGTACAAAAGAAAAAATACTAATGGAAACCTTGTAAACATTGTGTTGACGTATTTTTCAAAGTAATGCTGGTATTGTTTGATTAACATCTTAAACAAGCTGGCCTTGTGCCTTGCAGTTCCCCCTTCGGGGGCGGAGGGGGCTGGCTTACACCTCCAATACCTTATCCTCCTGCTTAATCTTTGTCAGGTTATTCCGCTGCAAAATTTCTTTGGCCAAATTGAGATAATTGATGGAGCCCTTGCTGTCAGCATCATACAAAATTACCGGCTTGCCAAAACTGGGAGCCTCACTCAGTTTGGTATTACGGTGAATGATGCTGTCAAACACAATCCCTTCAAAATGTCTTCTCACCTCACTTACCACCTGGTTGCACAAACGTAAACGGCCGTCATACATCGTCATTAAAATACCTTCAATTACCAATGATGTATTCAAACGGCTTTGTACAATCTTAACTGTATTGAGCAGTTTACCCAAACCTTCCAAAGCAAAAAATTCTGTTTGCACAGGAATCACCACACTATCGGCTGCTGTTAACGCATTCACTGTAATTAAACCTAATGACGGTGAGCAATCAATTACAATAAAATCATAATCATTCCTGATAGGCTCCAGCAAATGTTTGAGTACGGCTTCACGGTTGGGCTGATTAATCATTTCAATTTCTGCTCCCACCAGGTCAATATGCGAAGGAATCAATTCCATATTGGGCACATCCGTTTTCAGTACCACATCTTTTGCATTGGCCCCATTTACAAAACAATCATACAAACTCTGCTGCATATTGTGCAAATCAAAACCAACACCTGTGGTACTGTTGGCCTGCGGGTCTGCATCCACCAGCAATGTTTTATATTCCAGCACAGCAAAACTTGCTGCCAAATTAATAGCAGTTGTTGTTTTGCCAACACCACCTTTCTGATTTGTTATACCAATTATTCTTCCCATCTTATTTTTTAAAAAATCCAAAATTAAATAAACTGTTACCGGTTACAAGTTACATGTTTCCGGTAGAGAGTTGCAATTGTAACGCTGCTTGCTACCCATAACCCATAACCCTTACCCCATAACCCTTACCCCATAACCCATAACCCATAACCCATAACCCATAACCCATA
>JAIEQM010000078.1 GCA_019747705.1 Chitinophagaceae bacterium
AACCGCCGTACACGCAAGTACATACGGTGGTGTGAGAGGGCGGCAAAGTTTAATATCTTTGCCCCCTACTTTAATTAACGAGTAATGTTTTATAAATTGGATTGGTGGTATTTGTGAAAGTTTGGTACTTTGTTTCGAAAATTCTAAAATTAAAGTAACCGCTAAAATAGTTACAAAGATGAAAAGGTGCAGTTTAACAATTTAGCTACTGCATAGATAAAAATCATTATTTTAACACCGTGAACAGAGTTGAAATCAATATTAATCCATTAGTGCTTCGATGGGCAAGAGAAGAGGCAGGGTTTGACTTGTCCGAAATTGCCGACAAAGTTGATGTTGATTCTAACAAATATAAACTTTGGGAAAAAGAAGGGAAAAATATTCCTTTAGGAAAACTTAAAACTATTGCTACTGCATATAAAAGACAATTGGCAGTTTTTTTATTACCAGATGTTCCTGAAAAACTTAATAGACCGAAAGATTATAGAAACCTCTCTCCTACGGACAGTAAGCTTTCCAAAAAGGTTTTAGATGTAATTAGAGACGTTACTTATTTCCGAGAAACAGCTTTGGAATTAAAAGGTGAGAGCTATTGGAAAAGCAGGTATGAGTGGCCGGACAAGGCTAAAAAAAGTATAAAAGATGGAAACAGTTATAGTAAATATTTGCGGGAACTTTTAGACATTTCTATAGAAGAGCAGCTTTCCTGGAAAACTGAAAGTTTAGCATATAAGAACTGGCGCAAGGTGGTTGAAGAAAAACTTGGAATACTTATTTTTCAATTCCCGATGCCGATGAATGAAGTTCAGGGATTCTGCTTTACAGATAAGTTACCTTATGCATTAGTGACAAACTCAAATCACTCTTATACTGGCAGAATATTTACAATATTCCATGAATTAGCACATATTCTAAGACATCAATCCGGAATGTGTTTGCATGAGAAAGCAACCGAAAAACAAAAAGAGGAATGGGAATGCAACACATTTGCCGGTAAGTTTTTGGCTCCTTCGAATATGATTGAAACAGCTGAAGAATTAAACGACATTAAATTGTTTGCCTCCAAATTAAATGTTAGTAGAGAGGTTTATTTGCGACGACTAAAAGAGGAGAAACTTATATCAGATATGAAGTTTTTCAAACTTTTAAGTCAGATAAAATCTACGTATAAAATAACTCCTAAAAAAGGTGGTTTCGTAAAACCGGAAGTGAAGAGCAAAGCCACAAGGGGAGAAACATTTTTCAATATGGTATTGGATGCGATGTATAATAATCAGATTTCTTATACAAAAGCATCAAATGCTTTAAACCTTAATCTCTCTGCATTAATGAATGAAATCTGAAAGCAACATATATTTTATTGACAGTAGTGCATTAATTACAGTAAACAGATTTTATCCATCTTCTGTCTTCCCTGATTTATGGAAACATATAGACGAATTGTTCAGGAAAAAGAAAATAGTATCCCACGAAATGGTTTATGATGAAATAGTTCCTGATTCTGGACCTAAAGATGACATTGGCAAGTTGATTTCAAAATATAAATCTTCATTCTATCCTATAACAAATAAACAGGGGCAATTAGCTGTAAAGATTTTAGCAACATTTCCAAGACTTATTGATCCTAGAGCTAAAAAAGATGAAGCAGACCCTTGGATAATATCTTTAATAATTGAAAAGATGGAGGAAGAAAATTGATTCGGAAAAGATTCTGACTTTGTTTTAGTGAGTGCTGAAAGTGAGAAAAGCGACACGAAAATCCCTGCTGTTTGTAAGTATTTTAAGGTTAGACACTTGAATTTATTTCAATTTTTTGAAGACAATGGATGGGTGTTTTCCATGGGGAAACGCCTAAAATAGAGGCGAAAAAAGTAGGTTGGCCTTTATTCCTGAATAAGGAAACCATAGTAATAACATCTCTACAATTCAATCGCCACATTTCCTTTCTTATGCCCCTTTTCAACATAAGCATGTGCCTCTGCAATTTGACTTAGTGAATAGGCTTTGTCAATAACGGCTTTGTATTTTCCGGTTTCCATGAGTTTTTTAAGAACCTCAAGATCGGCTTTCATGTGAGATATTACACCCATCAATACATTTCTGCTGCCTGTGGCTGAAATCCATTTGCCCTGAATCATTTCCGGCATTCCTGCCGCACTTAAAATCATTCCTCCATTTTTTGAAAGTGACTGCAGAGAGCGGGAAACAGAGATGGTATTCACCGTATCAATAATCACATCATAGCTTTCACCGTTTTGTGTAAAATCTTCTTTTGTGTAATCAATTACTTTATCAGCACCTATCGTTTTCACTAAATCAATATTTGCTGTGCTGCACACACCGGTTACTATTGCACCAAATGATTTCCGCTGATGTTGGCGTCCCCGCCAACATCGAACGAAATCTTTCTTCTTACTTTCTTCAACCCACTTTATTAAATTTAGGAATGCTTCAAAATTATCATCCAGAATTTCTTACTGCCACTATTCTAAACTGGAAACATTTACTTGCCGCTGCTTCAATAAAAACCATTGTTGTTGATTCAATGAACCGGCCCTTTACTTTTTATTTATACTTCTGAATCAAAACCACTTGCCCGTTTTCCTGTTCCATGCGGTAATGCCAACTTTAAACTGTACCGGGTTGCGGAATTGATTGGCTGCAGAGCCAACTGCATATACACCCAGTTTAAATTTTCCTAAGTTGTTAAAGGGAATTTTAAAAAACCCTTTCCACTCCCGTAAATATTTCTGCATAACGCAGATTTCGTTCTTTAGCAATTAAAAAGCCACCACCTGCTATTTCCCGCAATCCTATTTTTTTAAATAAAGGGATTTTATTGA
>JAIEQM010000116.1 GCA_019747705.1 Chitinophagaceae bacterium
GAACGAGGGCGGGCTGTGTGCAATAGGGAATTACTTAATAAATTTGTTCTGTGTGCAAGACCAACAAGGGCAAAAATGAACACAATGTTTGACTTATTGGTAAAGAAAATGGCAGAAAACAAACCTATAAGGTTGATTACAAAAAAGGGATAACTAAACGCCTATATCTGTATTTTTATTCTTTGTAGTTTTTTACCCAGCGGTTCCCTCCTAACGTCGGGATGACAGCTATGTGGGGCAATGTGCTCATGCATGTACATGTGATTATGGGCTGCCCCGCTTAGACGTAAATGCCCCGCCTGTATTTTGCGGGGCATTGCAGGCGGGCGGGGGTAACCGCTGCCACAAGCACTACAGCTCACAGCCCCAACACTTCTTCAAAATAAAAAAGCACAGACTCATTATCTGTGCTTCTCTGCGAACTCTTTTCCTCTGCGTGCCCTAATCACATCTCCGCAAAATGCTTATGAAAATAAGGGATGGTTTCAATGCCTTTGTAAAAATTAAAGAGGTCATACTTTTCATTGGGGCTGTGCAGGTTATCACTATCGAGCCCAAAACCCATAAACACAATCTTAATACCCAGCTCTTTTTCAAACAACGCACAGATAGGAATGCTGCCCCCGCCACGCACAGGAATGGGGTCTTTACCAAAGGTATCTTTAATAGCCGCTGCTGCAGCTTTGTAACCCTTACTGTCAATGGGTGTCATGTATGGTTCGCCGCCATGATGTTCACTTGCTTTCACCGTTACACCTGCGGGCGCAATGCTTTGAAAATAGCTGATGAGTTTTTCAGTAATATCAGCGCTTGATTGATTGGGCACCAGGCGTGCAGATATTTTTGCATAGGCTTTGGAAGGCAATACGGTTTTAGCGCCTTCGCCGGTGTAGCCGCCCCATATGCCGTTGAGCTCCAGTGTGGGTCGTATGCCGGTGCGTTCATTGGTGCTGTAATTTTTTTCGCCCCATAGTTCCTGTACACCTAAATCAGTTGCATATTCTTTTGCATCAAAAGGAGCAGCGGCCATGAGAGTACGTTCAGCTTCAGTAGCCACTACCACATCATCATAAAATCCGGGAATGGTAATGTGGTTGTTTTCATCATGACAGCTTGCAATCATTTTTGCCAGCATGGTAATGGGGTTGGCCACGGCGCCGCCATATACACCGCTGTGCAGGTCACGGTTGGGGCCGGTTACTTCCACTTCAATATAACTGAGTCCACGCACGCCAATATCAATGGAAGGATGCTCCATGCTGAGCATGGCGGTATCGCTGATGAGGATAACATCTGCTTTGAGTAATTCTTTGTTGGCTTTTACAAATGTTGAAAGGTTGGAACTGCCCACTTCTTCTTCACCTTCAATACAAAATTTAATATTGGTGGTGAGGGTGTTGGTCTGCACCATGGTTTCCAGTGCTTTTACATGCATGTAAAATTGCCCTTTATCATCGCAACTGCCACGGGCATATATTTTTCCGTCTTTGATTTCGGGTTCAAAAGGCGGACTGTTCCAGAGGTTCAACGGATCAGCAGGCTGCACATCATAATGCCCATACACCAGCACGGTGGGTTTGGAAGGGTCAATGATTTTTTCGCCATACACAATGGGATGCCCGGCAGTGGGGTAGATGGTTACGGTGTCTGCACCGGCTTCGAGCAATCTTGTTTTTACCGCTTCGGCACAGGCAACCATATCTGCTTTGTTTTCTGTTTTGGCGCTGATGGATGGAATGCGGAGGAGTTCTAATAATTCATTGAGAAAACGATCTTTGTGCTGTTGCTGATAATCTTTCCACGCTTGCATGGCAATTTGTTATTTGAAGATTAGAAAATTTGAAGATTGATGCGAATGTAATGCTTTCGGGCAAATGGAGGAATGATGATTGCCTTGATATTTTTGAATGAAAGATGACTTGCGTTAATGCTTGTGCCGACCACCTTAGAAACCTGAGGGAACCTGAGAAGAATAGAAATTCAATTGGGATGAAACAAAACCGGTATGCTTAAAATAGTCGCAGCCCCTGTCGGTAACATCTTCACATTGGCAAGCAGGAAGTAGAACCGGCAGAGGCTGCTATATTTGAGACACGAAAGTAAACGCTTCAATTCATTTGTTGTTGCACAAGTTTTGAACATAAGGGTTTCTTCACATTTCTTTAACCCTGATGACTTTTGCGTGACTCAGGCGCCCTTAGATTTCTGAGGTGGTTAAAAAATAAACCGCAAACTTTCAGTAAAACAGAAACAAAAGACTATCGCTTACGAAAGAGCACATGCAGGTTGAGCAGGCTCCAGAGAATTACTGCCATCAACAATCCAAACTTTATTACCGCAAAGAGCCAACTGAGAAATGCATGGGCTGATGTTACAGAACCCTGCAGCATTTGCAGCATGCAATAATTCTCAATTACATCACATAACCCGGCAGTGAGTGCAGCAAGCGCCAGCGTTCGGGAAATGGCGCCAGCCCATGGTTGTTGTTTGATGCTGATGTAAAAACAATACGCATACAAAAAGAGTGCGTAGAAGATGATGAAAACAAAGTCAATGTATGTATTATTGATGGCCTGCTGAATTAAATTGTTTTGTTGCCATTGGTTGATGATGATGGTTGCCTGTTCAGTTGACTTTGCCAGTTCCAAACTTACAATACCTGCTTTGCTCACGGGAGTAATGAGTGGCGCACCATGCCAGCGCATTACAGCAATCATGGCAACCGTGCCGAGGAATAAGATAAGTAAAAGGAGTTTGGCTTTCATTTTTTACAAAGCGAGTAAGAGGTTAAGAGGAAGTAAACTTACAATAACCGATGTGCCATGTTTTAAATCTCTTCTTCTC
>JAIEQM010000050.1 GCA_019747705.1 Chitinophagaceae bacterium
AAACAGAAATCCCGGCTCATCACCGGGATTTTTGTCATATGTATGTAGCTCCTTTTTTAATTAATACTTCCTTTGCCTGATTCCATTTTTATCTATTACCGTTAAGGCCATTGTAAGATCAATTTCTTTGTTATTAATAATTTCTTCAATAATTAACCCTGGCTCTTCCGGCTCATATTCATCAAGCCTTAAATAAATCACTCCCTTCTCCGGTTTATAATTACGCTTAAATATTAACTCACCATAATCTCTGTTAAAAGTTACAACAATTCTTTTTTCATTGATAGCAATCGCCATCACTTCCGCATCTGTAATACTTGGATTTTCTATTCCAATAGAGACAATCTCATACCCTTTTGCCTTTAAATAAAGAAAACTTTTATAAGGAATGTTTTCGTTGGCTAAGAGTTTCATTTGAAAATTATGCAGACTTCTTTACCGGAGAAAACAAAAGACCATCATGAATACATTCCTGTATGTAAGCAAATACTGCTTGCAGTGATTCTTTGGTTAAGCGGGGGTAATTTTCAAGAATCTGAGCCGCACTCCATCCCTGTGCAAGCAGGCCAACAATATGCTCCACAGAGATGCGTGTTCCTTTTATTACAGGTTTGCCAAGCAAAACCTCTCTATCTGAAACAATATAATCTTTCCAGTTCATTACTCAAATTTACAAATTTCAAATTTGAAAGCAATAGCTTTTTATATGACTCACAAATACTCAAAAATTCTTGATGGCTGCACTGCATTTATATGTGCTTATGTTTATACAACAAATGCAGCAGTAATTAAAAAATGGCGGGGTGGATGAAAGTTTAGCAAAACTTTCTACTGCTGAACCGGAGCAAGAAAAAAAATAGCAATAAAAAAAACAGCCAGGCTGGATTTTTTTTATTATTGCGTTAAATGCTTTCGCTGAACAGCAAACAGAATCACAAACAACACTGCTATAACAATACTGAAGGAAGCGCTGAAAAAACCTATTAAAACTACTGTAACTAAAGGCAGCAGTAATTCTCCGACTGAGTAAATTACAAAACCGCTTTTTTTGCGCTTCCGCATTTGCACTGCTCCGTAAATACATAACCCGGCGCAAACAAGTGCAAGAATAAATAAAACATACCTGTACTCATACTGCTTTAATGTTGCTTCGTTTGACATTTTCAAAAAACCACTAAATGGTTTTAATACAGGCTGATCCTCTGGCTGAGGGCCTTCTTTCATCGTTTTTACTGCAAACGGAAGAAGAAAGAAATTAAACAAGGCTCCAAGTATCTGAAAACCGCTTCCAATAAAACTGAGTATAGTTAATACATTAATACCCTGCGGCAGTTGGTTTGTTTGCGGAGGCACAGGATTCAGGTAATCTTCCTGCTGAAACTGATAGCTCATAATTTTTTTTACAAACATCTGTATTTTAAAAGAACCTGCAAAATCATACTCCTGTAAATTTGCATACTTCATGTATTCAGCTTTTAAATTTCAGTTACACAATCAAACTTTTTGGCTTTCACCGGAGCGCTGTTTGTTTTGGGAAGAAGAACAGGCGTTGATTGTTTCAGATATTCACTTTGGCAAAAGCGGTCATTTCCGTAAAGAAGGTATCGGTATTCCGCAAGCTGTGTTTAAAGAAGATTTACAAAGACTGTTTGCACAAATTCAATTTTACAAACCCGCTGCTTTAATTATTGTGGGCGATTTTTTTCACAGTCATATCAACAGTGAAGCTGTGCTGTTTGAAAAATGGAGAAATGATATGGCAGCCCTGCCCATTCATTTAATTACCGGCAATCATGATATTCTGCCGCAAAGCTGGTATGTGCAAAACAAGATTCATGTATATGCAGATACACATATCATTAATCAAATTTGCTTTGTGCATGAGTTTGAAAAAGAAAAGCACAGGGATGAAGGCCTTTATTATTTCTCCGGTCATATTCATCCCGGAGTTTATATTGATGGTTTGGCCAGGCAATCGTTACGCTTTCCCTGTTTTTATTTTACAGAGTACCATGCTGTTCTGCCTGCATTTGGAAAATTTACAGGCACACATCCCATCAAACCAAAAAAGAAAGACAAAGTATTTGCGATTGTCAATAAACAAATCATACCGATTAAGAGTTAATTGTGTGTTGATTCGTTGAACGAACAACTTAACATCATCAGAACGAAAGAACTTCATACCGCCTTTGCTCCCATCTACGCACATCCCTTACCGGAAGGTCACCGCTTTCCCATGCTCAAATATGAATTGATACCTGAACAATTATTGCATGAAGGGACTATCACGAATCAAAATTTAATTGCGCCAAAGATTTGTGAAGATGAAATTGTATTGCTCACACATACAAAAGAATACCTGAACAAACTGCATCAACAAACTTTATCAACAAAAGAACAAAGACATATCGGCTTCCCGCAATCGCCGCAGCTTACAGAACGTGAACTCATCATTACACAGGGAACAATTGACTGTTGCATGTCATCACTTGAAAACGGTGTTGCCTTAAATGTGGCCGGAGGCACGCATCATGCATTTGCTGACAGGGGCGAAGGCTTTTGCCTGCTGAATGACTTTGCCATTGCAGCTAATTACTTACTTCAGCAAAAGTTGGCCAAACAAATTTTAATTATTGATCTGGATGTGCACCAGGGCAACGGCACTGCAAAAATATTTGAGCATGATAAACGGGTTTTTACCTTCAGCATGCACGGTGCACACAACTATCCGTTTCACAAAGAACAAAGTGATTTGGATATTGGTTTGAAAGATGGCACGGATGATTCCATTTACTTACCATTGCTGAACAACACATTGGATATGCTCATTGAAAAAGTGAAACCTGACTTTGCATTTTTTCTTTCCGGAGTTGATATTCTTGAAACAGATAAGTTTGGTAAATTAAAAGTAACCATGCAGGGCTGCAAACAAAGAGATGAAATTGTGCTGAGCAAATTACAACAGCATCAAATTCCATGTGCCATAGCAATGGGTGGTGGTTATTCGCCTGATATAAAAATAATTGTTGAAGCACATTGCCATACATTTCGGCTGGCGAAGGATATTTATGGATTGGGCTAAGCGTAGCTAAGAGTAACTAAGAGGGGAAAGAGTAAAGGAGGACTTGTTCACTATTAACTATTCACTATTGACTATTGACTATTGACTATT
>JAIEQM010000107.1 GCA_019747705.1 Chitinophagaceae bacterium
TTTATTTGATAGACTATTGGTCGCCACATTATCGAACCCTTGGTATTGCTCAATTCCAAATAGCGGATAGTCATTGTAAACCAAATGCCCGTCTTTATCTTCTGCAATATTATTGGTTTTAAAACGGGTGAAATCTTCCAGCTTCTTTTGATCTTTACTGGTAATCCAGCAAGCTTTGTAATAGGGCAGTGAGCGAAACTCTGCACCGGCGCCATACTCCTGCAGCAAACGGTATTGTATTACTTCAAACTGCAGCTCACCCACGCAACCAATAATTTTTTTATTACCGCCAAACTGGGTGAACAATTGTGCCACACCTTCATCTGTTAACTGCAGCAATCCTTTTTCAAGCTGTTTGGTTTTCATCGGCTCTTTGTTCACCACTTCTTTAAACAATTCGGGAGAGAAAGAAGGAATGCCTGTGAAATAAAAATCTTCACCTTCAGTTAGTGTGTCACCAATTTTAAAATTACCGGTATCAAACAAACCCACCACATCACCGGCATAAGCTTCTTCAATCACATCTTTCTGCCGTGCCATAAAAGAATAAGGATTGCTGAAACGCACATCTTTATCCAAACGCACATGATGAAAATATTTGTTGCGTTCAAACTTACCGCTGCATACTCTTAAAAACGCAATACGGTCACGGTGCTTGGGGTCAAGGTTGGCGTGAATCTTAAAAATAAATCCGCTGAACTTATCTTCGTTTACATCAAGATGCCTCGTAGATGTTTCACGGCTTTGAGGCAATGGTGCAATACGCACAAAGGTATCCAGCAGTTCCTTAACTCCAAAGTTGTTAACTGCACTTCCAAAAAAAACAGGAGCTACTTTTCCTTTTAAGTAATCATCAATAGTTAATTCGCCATGCACACCATCCACCAGTTCCACATCTTCTCTTAAAATTTTTGCATCTGTTTCACCAATCTTCTGATCAAGGATGGTATCGTTAATGTTATCAATCTTCACCACATCTTCATCACTTGCTTTGGTGTTGGCAGTAAACAATACGAGGCTTTTATTGTGTAAATCATATACGCCTTTAAAATCTTTTCCGCTGTTAATAGGCCAGGTCATGGGGTGGAGATGGATATTAAGTTCTTTTTCCACTTCTTCCAGCAAATCAAACCGGTTCTTACCATCCCTGTCCATTTTATTTACAAATACAATTACGGGTGTATCTCTCATGCGGCACACTTCCATCAAACGTCTTGTTTGTTCTTCCACACCATTCACACTGTCAATTACCAGAATAACACTATCAACAGCAGTGAGGGTTCTGTACGTATCTTCAGCAAAGTCTTTGTGACCGGGAGTATCTAACAGGTTAATCAATGTGTCCTGGTATTGAAACGTCATTACACTGGTGGCAACAGAGATACCACGCTGCCGTTCAATTTCCATAAAATCAGACGTGGCGTGTTTTTTTATTTTATTACTCTTAACTGCACCTGCCACCTGTATGGCGCCGCCAAACAACAATAATTTTTCAGTTAAGGTTGTTTTACCGGCATCGGGGTGGGAGATGATGGCAAAGGTTCTTCTTCGTTGTATTTCGTTTCCGTATTTCATTGTCTGGGATTCAAGATTGATGCCATGGCTTCTTTGAACTATTAGCTATCAACTCACTTTCTTTAAGCCCGCAAAGGTAAGCGGTTGAGGCGTATTTTATCAGGTGAAAAAAGGTTTGCTGCCAGGTTGCCCAATAGGTAACAGAACGATGAAAGCCAGCCCGAAAGATTCATTCTGGCGGGGATTGTAACCTGCCTTTACCGGCTAGGCAGGCACAACACCGATGCCAGGCGCACAGGTGCTGGTATCCCCCCAAAAACATTCACTCATAATATTTTCAGTTTTACTTGCAGCAGATGGTTTATTTTTGAACTATGCGCAAAAGCTTTGAAATTTTTTATAACAGTTTTCAGTTTGCCCTGGGTGAACTGCGTAAAAACAAACTGCGTACATTTTTAAGTTTACTGGGTATTACGTTTGGTATTTTTTGCATCATCAGTGTTATGGCCACAGTGAGCAGTTTAAAAAGCAGTGTGCAGGATTCGTTCAAATCATTTGGCAACAATACGGTATATATTCAAAAATGGCCCTGGGTGGGCGGCAGTGATTTTCCATGGTGGAAATACATCAGCAGGCCGCAACCCAAATACAAAGAAATTTCTGCTGTAAAAGAAAAAGTAACGCTGGCAGAGCATGTGGCTTTTATGTTTTCCAACAGGGCGAGTATTGATTATGAAGATGTTTCTCTTACAGGCGTAAACTGGTATGCGGTGAGTGAAGAACTGGATGAGATACAACCTGTGGAAATAGGTTATGGACGATATTTAACCGGAAATGAATTCAACAGCGGCGCCAGTGTGGTGGTAATGGGTTATGTGGTGGCTGAAAAAATATTTGATAAAGCTGAAAACGCCGTTGGTAAAACGATTGATATTAAAGGCCGCAAACTCAAAGTGATTGGTGTTATAAAAAAACAGGGACAAAGTTTAATTGGTGGTTGGGATTTTGACAACATTATTATGCTGCCGTATTTATTTGCCAGCCAGATTGGCAATGAAGAATTCAGTGATTGCACCACACTGGTAAAAGGAAAGACCAATGTGCCGGTAGAAGATTTAAAAAATGAACTGCGTGGTGTAATGCGTGGTGTGCGCAGGCTCAGCCCCAGGCAGGAAGATAATTTTTCGCTCAATGATGTAAACACCGGCGCCACTCAAATCAATTCCATTTTTGATGGTATTACCATTGGGGGTTTTGCTATTACCATTTTATCTTTTATTGTAGGAATTTTTGGTGTGGCCAATATTATGTTTGTAACGGTTCGTGAACGTACCAGCGTTATAGGTTTGAAAAAAGCAATTGGCGCTAAAAGCCGCACTATCCTTCTTGAGTTTTTAATGGAAAGCGCTTTTCTCTGCGTGCTGGGAGGTATTATTGGGTTGCTGCTTGTATTTCTTCTTACACTTTTGTTAACTGCTGTTTTGAAATTTACAGTTGCTATTTCATGGGGTTTGTTTTCAGGAGCGGTAGCTGCCTGTGTTATTACAGGAATACTAGCCGGTTTAATACCTGCATTTATTGCTGCCAGGATGGATCCGGTGGTAGCTATCAGAAGTAAGTAACAAATTATTTTTTGCAAATCACACCCCTTTTTTTGATGATGATGGATCATCATTTGTTATTCGGTTTTTAACTATTACCAACATACTTTTCAATCCTGTGAATAGATTTTCTCCTCATCTTTCCATGAAATTTAATGACTATCCGCTATTTGGAATTGAGCAATACCAAGGGTTCGATAATGTGGCGACCAATAGTCTATCAAA
>JAIEQM010000141.1 GCA_019747705.1 Chitinophagaceae bacterium
AAAAGGCTGCTCTGTGGCTGGGATGAAAAATTTCTAGCCAAAGTTGTTTTTAAAGAAATTTAGATGCGTTTGCCCTGCAAAAAACAATAAATAATTTTTCGCAAAGCAAATTAGTTTTATTTTCAGCCACTCATAACCAATAATCTATTGCTATGTCACAACAAACCAAATGGTCACAGTTCAGCGTTTTAATTTCTGTTTTCTTTTTCTGGGGCTTTGTTGCCGCTTCCAACGATATTCTTATACCGGTATTTAAAGAAAAGCTGCACCTGCAGCAATGGCAATCGCAAATGGTTTCTTTTGCTTTTTATGTTGCATATACTGTTGGGTCTATTATTTACTTTTTGGTTTCAAAAGCCACCGGAGGCGATATCTTAAATAAGATTGGTTATAAAAACGGCATTTCAGTTGGATTGATCATTTCAGCAATTGGTACTTTGTTGTTTTATCCCGCTGCACAAACTGCATCTTTTGGTTTAATGATTTCAGGTTTGTTTATTGTGGGTCTTGGTTTTTCATTACAGCAAACAGCCGCCAACCCGCTTGCTATTGTAATGGGTGATCCTAAAACAGGTTCACAACGTTTAAGTATGGCAGGAGGTATTAATAATTTTGGAACCACTATAGGCCCGCTTATTGTAAGCTTTGCTATTTTTGGTGCAGTTGCCACCAACGGGGCCGCCAGTGTTGCAAGTATTGAAAGTATTAAAACGCCCTACCTCATTTTAGGTGCTGCATTTTTAGTAGCTGCCCTGGTATTTAAATTTTCATCTGTTCCCAATAAAATTGATTTGGATGCCGTAGCAAATTCAGAAGCTGAAGATGTAACAAAAGTGGCTCATAAAAAAAGTGTGATGCAATATCCGCAACTGGTATTGGGTATGATAGGGATATTTGTTTATGTGGGTGTTGAAGTTTCAACCGCCTCTAACCTGCCTGAGTTTATGAAACAGCATTTGCATATTGCTACTGATAAAATCGCTCCGTTTGTATCTCTTTACTGGGCAAGTTTAATGATTGGCCGCTGGACAAATTCTGCCGGAGCATTTAATGTAAGCATGAGTGCCAAACAAATTCTTCGTTTCCTCATGCCTTATATTGCTTTTGGTGTCTTTTTACTGGTGAATAAAATTGCCAATCATGACCTCACGCCTTTTTATGTGTACGCTGTGGTAATTATTGCAATGATTGCAGGCGATATACTCAGTAAAGGCAACCTGGCCAGAATGCTGCTCATTTTTTCGTTAATGGGAATTACAGCCCTCTTCATTGGCATGCTGGCAGACGGAATGATGAGTGTTTATGCATTCATAAGTGTGGGATTGTTTTGCAGTACATTATGGCCCTGTATTTTTACACTGGCAATTGCGGGTTTGGGTAAACACACAAATGAAGGCGCCAGTTTTTTAATTATGATGATTATGGGAGGGGGTATCATTAGTTTGTTGCAGGGTGTTGCGGCAAGTGATGCCATTCTTGGTATTCAATGGTCTTATCTGGTTGGTGTGGCTTGTTTTGCGTACCTGGCTTTTTATGCTGTTCGGTCCAAAGCTATTTTGAAAGAACAGGGAATTGATTTTGATAAATTGGAAAGCGGAGGAGGGCATTGATGAATCTGAAGCTAAAAGCACTATTTTAAAGCAACTATTAATACGTGATTATGGCAAAAGATTATGCAGTAGGCATTGACATTGGCGGCACCAACACTAAATTCGGAATTGTTGACCGTAAGGGGAACATCCTGGAGCAGGGCCGTATGCGTACAGACGCACATGAAAATGCAGAAGAGTTTATTGATGAACTTTATGAACTGCTGCGACCTATGATTGATAAGCATGGCGGCAATGAAGTGTTTAAAGGCATTGGCATGGGTGCTCCCAATGGAAATATTTATACCGGCACTATTGAATATGCGCCCAACTTAAAATGGAAAGGCATTATTCCTATGGCAGAAATGGTGGAGAAAAAATTTGGATTACCCACCCGACTCACCAATGATGCCAATGCTGCGGCTATGGGCGAAATGATGTATGGTGTGGCCAAAGGCATGAAGCATTTCATAACAATTACGCTGGGTACAGGTGTGGGCAGTGGTATTGTGATTGATGGAAAAATTGTAGTGGGTCATGATGGGTTTGCAGGTGAGTTGGGGCATGTAATTATTCGCCATGGCGGCAGATTGCATAAAGGCACAGGCGCTTATGGTTCATTAGAAGCCTATGCCAGTGCAACAGGTGTAAGAGAAACGGCCATTGAGTTTTTAACCGCCGAACCCGATGCACCAAGTTTACTCCGCAGTTATACTATTGACGAATTAACAAGTGAAACCGTTTATAATTGCGCCACACAGGGTGATGCCATTGCCAATAAAATTTTTGAATTTACAGGTGAAATTTTGGGTGAAGCCCTTGCCAACTTTGTGATGTTCTCCTCACCTGAAGCCATTGTATTGTTTGGCGGTTTAACCAAGTCTGGCGATTTAATATTAAAACCTACCGTACAGGCCATGGAAGCCAATTTGATACAGGTGTTTAAAAACAAAGTGAAAGTTCTTTTCAGTGATTTGAAAGAAGCAGATGCAGCTATATTGGGAGCAAGCGCATTAGTATGGGAAACGGAGCATTAGAAAATAAGTATAAGATGATAAATTGAAAGACGGTTTTGAAAGCCGTCTTTTCTTTTTATCTTTACTCCCATGGGACAACCCGCTGTAAAATATTACACACAGGAAGAGTACCTGGCATTTGAAAGAGAAAGCCCTGAAAAGCATGAATACTATAAAGGCGAAATCTTTAATATGAGCGGCGCTTCTTATGAGCACAATGTTATTGAAGATAATCTCCGGGGAAGTTTACATTCTTTTTTAAAAGGCAAACCCTGCCGCTCTTTGGGCAGCAACCTGCGTGTGCATGCTTCAAAAAACACACTTTATACTTATCCCGATGTTTTGATTGTTTGCGGCGAACCAAAATTTCTTGATGACACATTTGATACGCTTCTTAATCCTTCAGTTTTATTTGAAATACTTTCACCCTCAAGCACTAATTACGACAAAGGGGTGAAATTTGAATTGTACCGTGATATTGAAAGCCTGCAGGAATATGTTACCATCAGTTCTATGAAAATGCATGCAGAACTATACCAGCGCAACAATGATGGTTCATGGGTATTAACTGAGTATAAATTACCACAAGATTCATTTACGCTCAGAACTATTGAAATGAAAATATTATTGAGTGATTTATATGATGGGGTGAAGTTTGGTTAAAAGGTTTCAATCAACTCAATCCCTAACCCCGCCCCACCACTTACCCCCACTCTTCCATAATGATAACTTAATCCTATAGTTAACCCGTTGGCGGAATTAAATTTAGATAAGAAGCGTTAAAAGATGTCATGCAGTTGTCTAAGAAAGTGACTAAACCC
>JAIEQM010000171.1 GCA_019747705.1 Chitinophagaceae bacterium
CACAGCAATAAAAAATGGCAACAACGTTTTATATGCCTTACATTTAATTGCTACTTTTGGAACTGAATAGTTACCAATTTTTATACTTTTTGTTTTATCTGCTTGCAATAAGAAAGAAGAAAATGTACTTGTTCAAACAAAACCAAGTATTTTAAACTCAATTCAAGAGCTTATTTTTCTTTATGAGAAGCCACATGATGGAGAGATCCTAATTACCAATCAAAATGTTCCAAAGTCAAAAACTAATGGAAGCATAAATTATTATAATGTTTCAGGCTCAATGTTCAATAATCGAAATTATGATAGAACCTATAATATAGGCCCCATTTTTATTGATGGCAATGAAATACCTTTTGTCCCAAACTCAAATCATGGGGGTTCGTACGGCTTAAATGAAGATTTTACTTCTTCCGGTAAGAAATTCCTGAAAGGGCTTTGGGGAAAAACAATTTCTGTGAGAACAGAAGGTAAAAGTAATTTTTTATTAAGAACTGAGCCGGACAGTTCGGGCGGATTTTATATACCAATGAGTATAGAAATGGAGGCTAATTTTTTGGATACTAAGCAGTACAGTCTTTCCGGTAGTTCATCCATAACGTGGCAGCCTGATCCTAATAACCCCTCTGGAAAAGTTTACTTGTTCGCAGTATATGAAGGGCCGGATTCTAAGGATACTGATCCTTCCTTGTCTGATTCTACTGTAGTTAAATTTGAAAAAGAGTTATCTGATAACGGGTCATATACATTGTTGCCCAATGAATTAGGGAATGGATTTCCTATTGGATCAAGGATGAGTTTTGTTCTGGCAAGAGGAAGTTATCAGACTATAACAAATAGTAATGGCACAGAAGTTATATTGCAAGCAGTAACCTATTCAACAAGCAATATAATAGCGGTTAAACAATAGCCTGAATGTTAATAATTTAGCGGCTTTTTAAGCCGCTTACTTTTTATTAAAACTTTATCAAAATGAAAAAGAGTATTTTTTTTATATTATTTATACATATCAGTATATTATCCTTTTCGCAGGTAGCTAACAAAAATTTTACTTTATCAATAGGGTATGGGTATTTTAATCAATTTAAAAATAGTGATGCAGGCGGGAATATCTGGATTCAAACTGACTATAAATTCTCAAAGAGCTTTTCCTTTGCAACTGAGTTTGAAAATGCCCGTTTTGCGATTCCAATCTTGTATGGAGTTTCCGGTCTGCCAAACAGGCAATTCATTTATGATAATTCTTTTGCATTTTTACCAAAGTATCATTTCAACTTAAAGACGAAACTACAGGTTTCAGCAGGCGCTGGTTTTGTTTACCGCTTAAGAGCTAGGGATCATTTTGATTCAACTATTTCAAATTTAGGAGATAGAAATTACACAAGACAAGTTGAAGCAACTGATAACTTGGGGATGCCTGTTATTTTAGAAATACATTATCCTTTAAATCAGTTTTTGTTCATCGGAGCCCGTATCAGGACAAACTTCTGGCTTTCAAACTTAAATACCAATCCTGATTGGCATCGCCGAGCTACTTATGCAGGCGGCTTGTTGTTAGCAATTAAATTATAAAAAAAACGGTTGTTTGAATGCGATTTTGTTATTTCGCACTCAATTATGAGTCAGCCCATCTATCACATGCCCACATCCCATCAACCCGCTATTTTAATGCTGGAAGATGGAAATGTTTTTTACGGTAAAGCGTTTGGAAAAATTGGAACCACCAGCGGTGAAATTTGTTTCAATACCGGAATGACCGGTTACCAGGAAGTATTTACTGATCCGAGCTATACCGGCCAGATCATTATCATGAACAATGTGCACACGGGCAACTATGGTACATTTGCAAAAGATGTAGAGAGCAGCAGTGTAAAAATTAAAGGATTAATTGGAAGAAATCTGGAAGACCGCTATTCAAGATATTTTGCCGATCAGTCACTGCAGCAGTATCTGGAAGCGCAGGGCATTGTTTCTATTGAAGATGTGGATACAAGGGCGCTGGTATCACATATCCGCACAAAAGGCGCTATGAACTGTATCATCTCCAGCGAAATGCTGAATGAAGATAAATTGAAAGCAGCGCTGGCAAAAGTTCCTTCTATGGCTGGTTTGGAACTTGCAAGTACTGTAAGTACTAAAGAAGCATATACGATGGGTAATGAAGCAAGTGATGTGCGTATTGCAGTAATGGATTTTGGTACCAAGCTAAATATTCTGCAATGCATGGTTGATCGTGGTGCATATCTTAAAGTGTATCCGGCCAAAACAAAAGCAGAGGAGTTGAAACAATTTAATCCCAACGGGTATTTTATTTCCAATGGTCCCGGCGATCCTGCCAGTATGGATTATGCAATTGAAACAGTAAAAGAAATTTTAAAAGAAAAGAAACCAACGTTTGGTATTTGCCTCGGCCACCAGTTGCTGGCATTGGCCAATGATATCCCCACATTTAAAATGCATCATGGTCACAGGGGATTAAATCATCCTGTAAAAAATGTTATCACAGGTTTATGTGAAATCACCACACAAAATCATGGATTTGGAGTTGACCCTGAAGCAGTGCGTAAAGCGGGGAATGTAGAAATTACACATATCAATCTCAATGATGATTCTATTGAAGGTATCCGTTTGAAAGACCGGCCTGCATTTTCTGTTCAGCACCACCCGGAAAGTACACCCGGCCCGCACGACAGCCGGTATTTGTTTGATGATTTCATAGCTATGATAAAAGAGCATAAGAATTAATTACTGAGCCCTGCTAATTGCGGGGCTTTCTTTTTTGAATTATATTCGGGTTATGAAGATAGCGATTATCAATGGCCCCAATCTTAACCTTCTGGGTAAGCGTGAACCGGAAGTTTACGGTCATCAAACATTTGAAGAATATTTTGAAACACTGAAAGCAAAGTTCCCTTCTGTTGCATTTCAGTACTATCAAAGCAATGTGGAAGGCGAATTGATTAATGAACTGCAGCGGGTGGGTTTTGAAGTGGATGGTATTGTTTTAAACCCCGGTGGTTACACACACACATCTGTGGCGCTCGGCGATTGTATTGCCGCTATTAAAGCCCCTGTTGTGGAGGTGCATATCTCCAATGTACATGCAAGGGAAGAGTTCCGTAAAATTTCACATCTAAGCGCCAAATCCAAAGGCAGTATTATTGGTTTGGGGATGAAGGGTTATGAGCTGGCGGTAATTTTTTTGATGGGTTGATGGTATTGGATTCGCTGGTTACATAAATGCTGCTGTCTTTGAGCAACGGTAATTGTGCATTGAAATATTTATTAAGCACAATGCGAAATGTATTTACCGGTGTTAACGAATCATAAAGTGTTTTATAATCTCCATCAGGAAAATAAATGGCATTGAGGTTGCGGAATGAATTGAGAGCTGTGTTTGCTTTTAAATACCTGTAGCCATGATCGCCTTCAATAATGATTATAGTATTTTTTTTGTTATTGTTTTGTAACTATTCAGCCTCTTAAAAACTGATTTTTTTAAAATTTTAAAAAACAAGGCAGGTTATCCACACTTATTT
>JAIEQM010000034.1 GCA_019747705.1 Chitinophagaceae bacterium
AAAACCGATACACCCGGCCTGCCACCTGCCACACAAACTGGGGCTAACACCTTTGGCTTTTTGCTAAACGGACAGCCATGGATACCCCAGGGAAATAATGGTAGTGGGAATAATTTAAGTATTGATTATGACCCCGGGATTAACAATGGTGCTTTTGGAATTTCTGCTTATAGAGCTACAACATCACTTGATGATGATTTTGGAATTGGTTCTTGGAATTTAAACTCAGAAAATATTCCTTGTGTAATCAATTTACAAGATAACAACAGGTCGAATGCTAGTTTTTATACGACAATCAATTGTTGGCTGTCAAGCAGAGATTCTGGAACATTAAGAAGTGGCTTTTTTTATATTGATAAACTAGATAAACAGAAACAAATAATAGCAGGCAGGTTTGAATTTACATTAGAAAAAAACGGCTGCCCAACTATTACAATAACTAAAGGAAGATTTGATTTTAAATTTTAAAAACTTTTTAAATTAACACTTAATGAAAAAAATAATTCTTGCTACTGTAATGGTAGCTTTATACGAACACTCACCACCTGCTAAAGCATAAACCATAATTTTTCATCTTTAAAAAATAACAATGAAAAATAAAATACTATACACCTGCCTTTGTTTTGTTTTACTAAGTGCACAATGCAAAAAAAGCAAGCAACCGAATACCGATACACCAGGCCTGCCACCCGCTACACAAATAGGGGCTAATACTTTTGGCTGCTTGGTTAATGGAGTTCCATGGCTTCCTCAAGGCAATAATGGGGGTGGGAACAATTTGAGCATTTATTATGACCCATTATTTAACAACGGAGTTTTTGATATTGCTGCATACAACGCTGTAATTAGCCCAACAAGTACACAATATATTGGTATTGGAGTAGCTGATAGTTTAAACTATTTTAATTTTCCAAAGACATTAAAATTGTCTAAAACCTCAATATATAGAGCAACTGCTTCAATATCATTATCGTGTATTATCGTTTCAACGGCTACAATAGTTTCTGAAGGAGAACTTTTTATTGACAAACTAGATAAACAAAACAGAATAATTGCAGGAAGATTTAATTACACTCTTTATCAAAGCGGTTGCGATACAATAAAAATTACTAACGGAAGATTTGATATGAAATTCTAAAACTTTTTAAACTAAGAGCCTGTTTAAAAATCCATAAAAATAAATACGTATGTGGAAAAGTGAATAAAAAAGCTGTTGCTTAACGGCAAGTAAGCTGTACTAATTGTGAATCACAACAAACCCAATTAGTATGACGCATTACCCTACCAATGTAAGTAACAGCCAGTGGCAAGTTATAAAAGAGTATTTAGATAATGAAAGAAGGCGTAAATATTCGATTAGAGAAATGCTCAACGCTATGCTTTATGTTGTAAAAACCGGTTGCCAGTGGCGCATGCTGCCGCAAGATTTTCCTAAATGGCAATTGGTATATTACTACTATCGAAAGTGGGTAGAAGCAGAGGTGTTTGACCGAATATTGGATAAATTACGAAGCAGGATACGGCTGGCTAAAGGACAGCAAGCCCGGGCTACCCTGGGCATTATGGATAGCCAAAGTGTACGATGGGGCAATAACCGGTCCTTTAAAAGTTACGATGGCAATAAGAAAATTAAAGGTATAAAACGGCATGTAGTTGTAGATAAGAATGGCTTTTTGCTGGCAGTAATGGTAACCGTAGCACATATACACGATAGTAAAGCGGTCATTATGTTAATGCGTGTACTGGCAGACAGTTACCATAGTATTAAAACCATAATAGCAGATGGAGGATATTGTGGCAGCATCATCAAAGAGGTAGCAGAAAAGTTTGGCTATTGGCTGCAAATAGTGCTTCGAAAAGAAAGAACCAGCAATACGTTCAAACCAATCCATAAAAGATGGATAATAGAACGTACATTTTCCTGGTTTGATAATGACCGTCGATTGTGCCGAAATTATGAACTGTTAATGGAAAGTTCAGAGGAAATGGTCAAACTATCCGCTATAAAACTTTTATTGAATAAAATTTAAACAGGCTCTAAAACTTAATGAAAAAAATAATTCTTGCTACTGTAATGGTAGCTTTACACGAACACTCACCACCTGCTAAAGCATAAACCATAATTTTTCATCTTTAAAAAATAACAATGAAAAATAAAATACTATACACCTGCCTTTGTTTTGTTTTACTAAGTGCACAATGCAAAAAAAGCAAGCAACCCAAAACCGATACACCCGGCCTGCCACCCGCCACACAAACTGGGGCTAACACCTTTGGCTTTTTGCTAAACGGACAGCCATGGATACCTCAAGGAAATAATGGTAGTGGGAATAATTTGAGTATTAACTATGATCCAGGAATGAGTTTTGGAACATTTAGTATTGCTGCATATAAAGTAATACCAAGTGCTGTTAACGATAATTTTATTGGCTTAGGTATTGATAGTTTAAATTTTTATAAAGAAGGGCATATTTATATTCTAACAAAAGATGCAGGATTTAGAGCGGGACTTGACATAAATAATTGTTTCATGATGTCAAATATTTCAGTAGTTAGCTCTTCAGGTTTTTTGTATTTAGATAAATATGATAAAGTAAATAGAATAATAGCAGGAAGATTCGAGTTAAATATTTCAGGCTCTTGTGGAAATTTTACTTGGACAAAAGGACGCTTCGATTTTAAATTTTAGAACTTCAAATTAATTTCAAAATGAAAAAAATTATAATCTGCTGCTTCATAGCAGCGTTGGCTACTGCTTTGCCCAAATTTAGCAAAGCTCAAGCACCAGACACAAGCACTATAGACAAGCTACAACGCTATGTAGCAGGCCCATTAGATAAAAGCCAGGTACCTACTGGTTTTCTGGAAGACTATGGTGCACCCTTTATACCTATGGCTGCTTTTAATGGTAACCTCAGCGATAGTAACCGTATTGAAATGAGCCTGTGGAGGTTACTGTATTTTCAATTGCAAACCAGTTATTGCCAGGCAGGCACTAATCCATTACCAAGCATCGTTACGGTAAATACTGCTTTACAAAATGCAGGTACCGGTGCCATACCTATAAGCCTGCTCTTAGGGCAATATGCCAAAGTAAAAACGGATGCTTATACCAATAACCTGTTGTACTTTAACAGCACTGATAAGCGGGTATATGATGTAGCAGGCCGCAACCGAAGCCCTTATACTACCAACTATTTATTTGCAGCAGCACCCCTGCAGGCCAATAACGTTACCAATACCGCCAGTTTTGTATATAACCCCAATTTGGTATGGAGCAATACCGGGCTAAGCATAAGCCAGTTGCAGGTGAATTTTGATGATGGGCAGGGTCTTCGCACCCTTGCGCCCAATACACCGGTAAACATTACGTATGCTGATAGTGGCTATCATACACTTACCATAAAAGCCACCCTAAGTAACAATGTGGTGCTGCAGTGTTACAGCTCTTACTATGTGCTTACAGTAAGTAATACACAAGCACGTTATGCTCCACTTAATATTGTAAACCCAGGTTGGGGCAGTATTGCACCAGTTTCAGGAGTACATGGGGGTGGGACCATTAGCTACATACTCAGCACTACCAATACCACAGGCATGTTAAAAAAGCCAATGACTATCCGCAATTTGGAATAACTAATTATTTTAGCTATTTTTGCCTAAATTAATTAGTTATGGACATAGGCA
>JAIEQM010000049.1 GCA_019747705.1 Chitinophagaceae bacterium
AATTTCAAAAAAATTGGTGGCCTCATTGGGGAAAATTTCCCCCCCCCCCCTTCACATTACAAAATATTTAGGTAGTTTTTTTTATGATACTTCAAAAATTATGAAGCCAGCTTATTTTCGAAGTTTCCCGTGAAGGAATGCGTCATGAAAGTATTATCTTTATAGATATATACGCTTAGGTCGCATAAATTTATTTTAAACCCGAATTCGACTTGATTTATTTTCAGAGATTTAAACTTGCTAAATGAGTCCATTTATGCCAGTCATAAGTCTTACTAAAGATTGCGTAACATAAGCAACAAATAATATTACTGAAAGATAATGCCAGTAAAGATTCTAATAAATACAGGTGTTGCCTAAGCTATGCAGTCTTCAGTAAATCACGTTTTAGGGCATATTTGAAATTGTATTCTATTTTTTGTGTTAGCGACTTAAGCGTATATACCTATATCTTTATTAAGCATGGTGTTATTCATTATTGCGTTCCCAATATACCGAGTGGTTTTGCACGAACTGCTTCGCAAGCCATCAGCAATGTATTAATGCCGCTGGTGCTTGAAATTGGTGATGAAGGCGGACTGGAAAAATTACTCTGGCATAAACTCAATATCCGCAACGGTATTTATATGTACAAGGGCTCCCTCACCAATATTTACCTGAGCCAGCGTTTTGATTTAAAATATACGGATTTGAATTTGCTGATTGCCAGCAGGAGGTGATGTGTAAGTGATAATTCGATAATGGATGATTGGTATCTCTAAAATTGGGAAGATGCTAATGGTATTTAGCTCCGCAGGAGCCTCCTGTTTATAGCAAAATGATTATATTAGAACACGGCTCCGTAGGAGCCTCCTCAAACGTCAAAAAAAACATAATCATTCAAAATCATATTTTCTTATCATGGCCAACACATTTTCTCAAATCTACCTGCAGTTTGTATTTGCTGTTAAACACCGGCAAAGTTTAATTCCCAAACAGCACAAAGAAGAGTTGCATAAATATATGACCGCCCTGGTTCAAAACCGTAAGGCTAAAATGATAGCTATTCATTGCATGCCCGACCATGCACATTTGTTTGTGGGATTCAAACCCGTGATTTCCATTTCGGATTTTGTAAAAGAAATTAAAGTGGAAAGCAATGAATTTTTAAATAATCAGCAGTGGATGAAACACAAATTCAACTGGCAGGAAGGGTATGGTGTTTTCTCATATGGTCATTCGCAAATAGATACGGTAACAAAATATGTGTTGAACCAGGAAGAACATCATAAGAAGAAAACGTTCAGACAAGAATACATGGAGTTTCTTGATAAATTTCAAATACCTTTTGAAGAGCAATACCTGTTTGAATTTTTAGAGATGCCTGAAGGTGGCTCCTACGGAGCCCGATGATCCTTAACGTGATGATTCTATAAACAGGCGGCTCCTATGGAGCCTTCCAAACATTGCTGGTGCTTCTAGAAACAGGGTGCTCCTCCGGAGCGAAAACAATACACCATTTAAAAATTCCATCCTGCTTTTGTAAAATTTTTAAATCCGGAATCTTATGAATTCAACAACTCCTTCTATGTTTTTTTCATTCATTTTGCTTTTTGCTATTTCTTTCTCAGCCTGTGATTTTAAAAATGATACTATTTCCAAACAAAACAGTACTACTCCATTAAAGCAGGCAGCTATCAAACAAAACAGTTCAAAAGTGATTCATGTATTTGTGGCTCTTTGCGACAACATCAACCAGGGTATTGTAAAAGTGCCCGCAAAAATTGGTAACGGACAGGACCCGGTTAATAATTTGTATTGGGGTGCGGCTTATGGTGTAAAATCTTACTTCAAAAAACAATCTGACTGGAAGCTGATTAAAAGCTGGAAGCAATCAACAATAATCCTGGAGCGGTGTTTATTCAAACACAAAACCGAAAATGTGTATTTAATTGCCGATGCGTATGATGGAGCGTCTATTCAACAGGCAACAATTAATTTCTTAAAAAGCTGCTCAGGAACTTTTGATGATGTATTGAATGGTACAGATACATTGTATGCTGGTGGTAATGCAAATTTGATTGCGTTTATAGGTCATGATGGATTGATGGATTTTAATTTGCCGCAAAAGTTTCCTCAGGCTAATACAAACAAAAGAGAAGCCATTATTCTTGCCTGCATCAGTAAAAGATATTTTTACAATCATTTAAAACCAACAGGCGCTGTTCCATTATTGCGGAGCAATGGTTTGATGAGCCCGGAAGCTTATACATTAAAAGCAGCGATTGATGGCTGGATAAAAAAGGAAAGCAGCGAACAAATAAGAATTAGACCTGCTGCAGCTTATCATCAATATCAAAAATGCGGAATGAACGGAGCAAGAAATTTATTGGTAACTGGCTGGTAACATCAGCTCTTTTTCTTCTTACTAAAACTTACATTCAAATACGAATTCACAATTACACCTGTATTGTACTGAAATACATTTCTGCCGTTTACTTCTCTCGGCAATTGAACAATCTGGTTAAAATATCCGCCTTCAAGTCTGAACAGGGGACTGAAACGATAACCAACCAAAATACCCAAACGGTTTTGGTCAAACACATTTTCATTTACATTTTTACCAAAACCGATTAAAATTTCATCATAAGCTGCCAAATAAGGTTCTTTATTATCAAGCGTATTGCCTTTTAACGGAAACTGTGTGCGGAACATGTAACGGATGCGGTTGGCAAAAAAGAATTCATCTTCTTTTACAGAGGCGGGATTGGTAAAACGCCCAATCCACCGTTGTTCCAATAAAAAGCGGTGACTTAAATCAAACCTTCCTGCTTTATCAGTAATGGTGGCCATTTGCCACAAGCGGTGTTCAGTAAATGTTTTGCCCGCAGCCTGTATAGGAATATCGCCATAAGGAAATGTTTCAATCCATGCATAACCCGCCCGCAGTTGCACTTTGGGTGATAGCTGATAATTCATACCCACACGCAATAAGCTTTGTTGCCAATCCGTAACTATACCTTCTCTCCGCCATTGATACTCCGTATGGATGCTCCACTTTTTATTGAGTTTCCAGTTGCCCAGATGCACCCACCAGCCAATTGGATTCCGGTCGGTTATACGTGTATTTTGTGCATCTGCAAATGTGTATATGAAAAGTGATAGTAATGTGGCGTATAAAAACTTCATGACGTAAAATTAAAAGAAAAAGAAAGGGCTGTAAGAAAAACAGCCCTTCAAAAAATTATTTACCATTAACAGCAGCGCCTGTTTCATCAAAAAAATCAACTTTACCAGTTGAAAGATTATACATAGCTCCCACTACTTTTATCTTTCCTTCGTCAATGTATTTTTTAAGAATGGGGTTCAGCTCTTTAATTTTCTTTACCTGGTATTCTACGTTTTTATGAGCAGCCTCTTCTAATTTGCTTTCATCACCAATATAAGGGTTGAATAGCCGGACGTATCTGGTTAACGAGGTATTCAATTTTACCCGGCAATGGGTCTTTACCCAACGCACCTTTTACAGCGCCGCATTTTTCATGACCCAATACAACTATGGCTTTCATTCCCAATACTGCTGTTGCAAATTCCAAACTTCCAATAGAAGCATCAGCCATTACCTGCCCTGCAGTACGTACTGCAAAAATATCACCCAGGCCCTGGTCAAAAATAATTTCGCTGGGTACACGGCTGCCGCTGCAACCCATTACAGCCACAAAAGGTGTTTGTTTTTGCGCCTGTAAAATTTTACGTTCATCATTACGATTTGGATGTAATGCTTCATCATTTACAAAGCGGCGGTTACCGTCTTTGATACGTTGTATAGCTTCATCTGGAGTATTCGGATAAGGAAGGTCTTTGTATTCACCTTTTACTTCTGTGCTTTTTGTATCAGATGCAGCGCTCTCTGTTTTTGCTTCTTTGTTAGCTTGAGGCTGGTTGCAGGCAACCGAAAGAAGTAATGCAATTCCCGGTGAAAAGAAAGTTGTAAAGCGAGGCGTAATGGACAAAATAGTTGGTATTTCAGAGAAGATGAGTTCAAGTGGACAAAATAGTTGGTGTTTATTTTTGAT
>JAIEQM010000009.1 GCA_019747705.1 Chitinophagaceae bacterium
TTGCATCTGATCTTGGCTTTGGTTGTATAATATCAAAGATAACAAGCAGTTAGCGTTTTTGAGCAAGCCCTAAATAGAATTCAATATGACTGGCGGCTGCCGGATTGAAGTGGAAATAAGGAATGCGCCCGCCATCGGGCAAATGACGAAATTGGAACGAAAAGCCGGAACAACTGTTGCCACCAGCACATCAGTCCACAGCCCCAACTTGTTTTCTCAATTTTTGCTCCAGTTCTTCTGAATTCATAAAACGGGATGAAGGACGAATAAAATGCGAAGGATATTTCCTGAAATAACGCCACAAAATGCCTAAAAACTCAGGATAATCTTTTAAACGGATGCCCCTTGATTTTACAGCAACATAAAAGGCCAAACCAAAACTCACCAAAAAGTTAAAGAAGCCAATGAGAAATACACCCAAAACAATGGTGAGCAAATAACTCAACTGCACCTGGTGATCCAACCCGTAAAACGCAATAGCTGTATTGCCTGCAGAAATGGTGATGTGACGAATATCAAAAGGAATGGTGAATGTTTTACCAATAAAACCAGCCATACCCAAAAAGAAGCCGAGTGAAATACTGCCTGCAATAGAACCCATATTATTCTGCACCAGGTTTACAAGATACTTTAGCTGTCGCTTGCCTAATGTTTGAGTAAGCACGGGATGAAAACGCAAACGATCCGGCAACTGTGCATACACTACATAATTCTCCACCCAGCCTGCCACCAATCCGCTTAAGAACAAAAAGAAACCGGTGACGCATGCATATACTAATGCCAAACTTGCAAACGGATGCTGTGCCCTTAGCAATACATCAGCTTCAGCGCCTGCAGCAATTTTTGAACCTGTTGCTAAATGAAATAACATGGCCAGTAAATACGTGAGCGGAAATACAATGATGAGGTTGCCGGCAAAAGATGCAATCTGGCTCCTGGCAGTACGTGCAATGGTTAATGCAAGATTGTATAAATCGGGCCGGCCGCTGAACTTGGAAGAGTCCAGTGATGCTGCAATAGCAGATGCTGTAAAGGCTGGTTGCTTGGTGGCGAGTGTGGAGTTACTGCTTTGTATTAAAATAAAACCCATGGAATAATTGGCACTGTATAACAATCCATGCAGGAAAGGTCCAACAGCCAGTTTACCCAGCAGGTTTTTAAAAATAGCAATAAAGGAAATGATAAACCCGCCGCCCATAGCGCTGCGGAAGAGTTTATAAAATTCTTTTCGTGTGGTGGCAATATAACTCTCTCCTCTTTTGCCGCCATGTTCAGAAATTTGATAGGCTAACAACCCGAGGTTTTGTGATAAAAATTCACCTATACTGTTTTTGCGGTTCTGGTTCCGCACCACAGTTATAAAGTAATGAATGAAACGCTGGGTGTTAAAGAGGTTGTCTTCATCCAGTGCATCAACAATCATAAACATACGCTCCACGTGCTGTTCCATGCGTGTAAGCAAAAATGTTTCAGCTAAGCTGGTTCCGTTTTCTTTACGGTTATCCTTGAGCCATTTAATGCTTTGCAAACAGTTGTGCAATGCCTCCGCAATATTTTCAAGCAGGAGCTTCTCTTCACGGGGCAATAAACTTTTTTGTTTCCGCTCCAGCAGCAAATTGATCAGGCGGTTCTGTTCCATAAAGGGAAAGGCTCCGTCATTCAACTGATCATAACGAGCCGTTACTTCTTTTTCCAAACCCATCATACTTAAGCGGTAAGAAAGTATCTGCAATGAATCAGAAAGCTGTTTAATTAAAACGGGTTCTGTAAGGTTTACTTCAATACCAATGAGTTCAAACAAACGGATCCACAATTGTTCATCCATTTTTTCCATCCACAAATAATCATCCTGTTTGTAAAACACACGTTCAATCACATACAAAAAATCAGTGGGCTTTAACAGCGGCGGAAGAATTTTATGTTTGAGTTTAGAACCCAGTTCCTGTATAAAACCACGTGCACTCAGCAAACCACTCTCCGTTAATGCTAACTTAATATCACTCTTTATGAATTGATTGAGCAATGAACGGCGCAGTGCAAACAAAAGCGAACGGTCTTCCTGCAACTGGTAGAGCAATGCTTTAAACTTTGTTTCCGCATCTGCAATATTTTTAGGATTGGAAGGGCGTATCTGCTGAAAGAGTTCCACCAAAAATTCAAGCCCCCGGTTGGAGCTTTTAATGGAAAGCACAACAGCCCTGCCTTTTTCCGGCACGTCATTATCTGCTTTCTTTTTTGATAAGAACCTGAATTTCATAGTCTGTAAGGTGGTGGTGATCAAAGTATAAGACAAAGTTCATACTCTTTTTGCTGCAATGCAAAACATTAAATAATTAATTTTTGTTACAGGGCTTTTGTAAATTTGCAACTGCATGTTAGCCGGCACTACAAAAACAAAAGAATTATTTGAAACCGATGTGCTCACAGAGGTGGAAGCGCCCTGCACCCTTATTGTGTGGAATGATGAAGTAAACACCTTTGAATGGGTAATTGAAACACTCATGGATGTATGTGGCCACACACAAGAGCAGGCGGAGCAATGTGCCTGGCTCATTCATTACAAAGGAAAATATGCGGTAAAAAGCGGAAACTATGATGAACTGAAACCGATGTGTGATGAAATCACCGACCGGGGTATCGGCGCTACGGTGGAAGTAACAGCTTAAATGTTTTTTGTTACGGGCTGATGATTTTTATGGCAGCGGTATTGCGTCGCACACTTGTACGTTCTGTTCTTTACTCATCATTCAAGTTCCATCAGCTTCATTAAAATTCGAATTATCATTTTCTACCATTCAACGGTGCGTAATTCCGTCTTACTTCCTATCTCCTTCTTCTTATCTCCTGCATCTTACATCTTACCTCTTACTTCCTACTTCCTACTTCTTACTTCCTACTTCTTTCTTCCTATTTTCGCTCATGCCCATTGCAGTATTGAATCATGAACTTTGGTTTCCTCCTGTTGAAGAAGCAACAGCAGATGGATTGCTGGCGCTGGGCGGCGATTTATCTGCCGAACGATTGCTGCTGGCTTACCGCAGTGGCATCTTCCCCTGGTTTAATGAAGATGAGCCTCTGCTATGGTGGTGCCCCAACCCCAGGTGTGTGTTATTTCCAAATGAATTGTATGTGAGCAAAAGCATGAATCACTTGCTGAAAAAGAACGCATTCACCATCACCATCAATAAAGCCTTTGAAGAAGTGATTCACCATTGTGGCGAAACAAGAAAAAAACAGGAGGGCACATGGATCACAGATGACATCATTGATGCTTATTCTGAATTACACCGCCTGGGCTATGCTGTAAGTGTTGAAGCATGGAACAACAATCAACTCGCAGGCGGATTGTATGGAATCCGCATGGGTAATTTGTTTTTTGGCGAAAGCATGTTCAGCAAAGAAAGCAACGCCAGCAAATATGCTTTTATCCGTTATGTACAGCAATTACTACAGGAAGGTGTGGTATTGATTGACTGCCAGGTGTTCACTCCTCATCTAGAAAGTTTGGGTGCAAGAATGATTGACAGGGATTTGTTTTTAAAGATGGTAAAAGAAAATGCGGAGTAATAAAAAGCAAATCATGGCTAAAGCCAACCGTATTTCAACTTGTTCATCCCCGGGCTAAAGCGCCGGGGTTATTTTTTTATGCAGATCAGTTGATGTAATATTCACTGAGGTGCACATCGTGACAATCCAGTAAGTGTTTTAGCTTTAGCGCCCTCAAATTTAACTCCGGCTTTCAAGTCGGGGGACAATGTAAAAAAGCTTTTGGCTTTAGCCTTGACGATAATAAAAGCAACTTCTAACTTTCAAAACAGTGTAATAGCACCCCTCTATTAACTCTTGCCTTGCAAACTTAACCCCGGCTTTCAAGTCGGGGGACAATGTAAAAAAGTTTTTGGCTTTAGCCTTGACATTAATAAAAGCAATTTCTAACTTTCTTGACAGTGTAATAGCGTAACTAAGTATTAGCTTTTGTCTTAAAAACATAACCCCGGCTTTCAAGTCGGGGAAAAGAAGCGAAAAAGATTTTGGCTTTGGCCTTGACGATAATAAAAGCAACTTCTAACTTTCAAAACAGTGTAATAGCACCCCTCTATTAACTCTTGCCTTGCAA
>JAIEQM010000177.1 GCA_019747705.1 Chitinophagaceae bacterium
TCGGGGTGACCAGCAACGGTTGATAACGCTCTTATAAATTAAAAATATTGCCCCGGTGGTGGAATTGGTAGACACGCAGGACTTAAAATCCTGTGACCCGCAACGGTCGTAACGGTTCAACTCCGTTCCGGGGCACAATCAAAGCAACGAAAGTTGTTTTTTTTGTTTTATGTATTTTGTTTATATCCTTTACTCTCAAAAATGCAATCGTTATTATATCGGCTATTCAGCCAATGTAAAAGAAAGGTTGCTGCGTCATAATGCAGGTTATGTTACGGCCACAAAAAATTGCATCCCCTATCAGTTAATGGCCTCCAAAGCCTTTTCAACTGAACAGGAAGCCATGCAGGAAGAAAAGAAACTCAAGCGCATGAAAAGCAGAATTTATCTTCAAAAATTAATCGCCGGTAATTGGCAGGCACGCCCCGATCTTAAATCGGGGTGACCCGCAACGGCCGTACCCCGATCAATATCGGGGTCCGGGGCACAATCAAAGCAACGAAAGTTGTTTTTTTTGTTTTATGTATTTTGTTTATATCCTTTACTCTCAAAAATGCAATCGTTATTATATCGGCTATTCAGCCAATGTAAAAGAAAGGTTGCTGCGTCATAATGCAGGTTATGTTACGGCCACAAAAAATTGCATCCCCTATCAGTTAATGGCCTCCAAAGCCTTTTCAACTGAACAGGAAGCCATGCAGGAAGAAAAGAAACTCAAGCGCATGAAAAGCAGAATTTATCTTCAAAAATTAATCGCCGGTAATTGGCAGGCATGCCCCGATCTTAAATCGGGGTACGGGGCACAGAAAGCTCTGCATTTGATGCAGGGCTTTTTTGTTGGCTGTTACTGAAATAAAATGATAGATGTAACGCACTTTTGCCGAAGCAGAGATGCACTATTGGAAACGGAACCTCAACTGGTGCGACGCAAAAACGACCCCTCGTATGCACCCCTGCCCGTAACATACGTGCAATAAAAAACCGCCAAACGGCGGTTCCTGTTTATGGCAATGAATTATTATTTATACTTAGGGTTGTACTCTGTGCTGCTGGGTACTTCCACATTGGGTTTGCCTTTGTAACGGTAGCTGTACAATTTATAACATCCGCCCAGAACGAAGGCCACAATGCAAAATAATTGTACATAAAACAAGAAACGGGATGATACCACCCAGTTGCGGGTAAAATCTTTATTGCTGCTATCAGTGTGCTGTGACATGTAATGAAATTTTCAGTGCAAATGTAAGGGATGACAGTAATTGAATCTCTATTTCTTCTTCACAATTTGCGAAAAAGTTTGATACCCTTTTGCAAAATGCAGCCACACAATATTTCCTTTATATAACCCCTGCAACTGCGGATAAGGGGCTTTAAAGCGGTTTCGTTTTGTAAGCAACCAATGCAGGTAAGAAGCATGCGCTTTGAAGATGCCGGTAAAATAACCGGGATAGCCTGTAATGAGTTCTTTCCAGGCAGAAATGGCATCCAGAAAAATGCGGTAAGGGATCTTCCATATAAGTTGCGATGCCGGTAAATTTTTGGTGAGCATAATGAGATTGTTACGGAAGTTGAGATACACTTTTCGCTGGCTTCCCTTGGGCAATGTGCCGGCACCCACATGATACACGGTGCTTTGCGGGCATACATAAACGAGATAACCGCTTCTCTGCAAACGCCAGCAAAGATCAATTTCTTCCATGTGGGCAAAAAAATACTCATCAAACCCATTCATTTGATGATAGCATTTTGCTTTAATGAACAGAGCTGCTCCGGTAGCCCAGAAAACAGGAACCGCATCATTGTACTGGCCGTTATCTTTTTCAATAATATCAAATAAACGCCCTCTTGAAAAAGGGTAACCATATGCATCCAGCCAGCCGCCTGATGCGCCTGCATACTCAAACTCATCTTTCTTATGCCAGGAAAGAATTTTTGGCTGACAGGCTGCAATTTGTGCATTACCTTCCATCAGTTCAATGACAGGTTCTATCCAGCCCGGCGTTACTTCCACATCAGAATTAAGCAGTACATAATAATCTGCTTCCACCTGTTTCAAAAAATAATTATAGCCGCCTGCAAAACCGAAGTTTTTGCTGCTCACTAAAACCTCAACGCCCGGAAAATTTGTTTTGACATATTCAACTGATCCGTCTGTGGATGCATTATCTGCCACAATAATTTTTTTGTTATGGTAGGAAGATGCAACAACAGAAGGGAGGAACTGCTGTAAAAAAGTTTTCCCGTTCCAGTTAAGGATTACTATGGCTACAAGTGGCTGCTGCAAGAGTTATGAAATTATTTATTCAAAAATAGTTGTTGGCAGCTAAACCTTATTATTTTTAATGATGCTTGGTGAAATTTTTAACTGGAGAACGCTGCTGGCCGCCATTGCCATTGCTATTGTAACAGGCGCAGTGTTTTATTCCAACTATCTCGGCCGTAAAATTGCACGTGAAGAACGGCAAAAAGTGGAAGAATGGGTGGAAGCCAGTAACTCCCTGCTGAATATTAATGCGGGCGACACCAAACTGCCCTTAAAAATTATACAGGATAATGATGATGTGCCGGTAATATGGACTAATGAGCGTGACAGTATTATTGACAGTAAAAACCTGGATTCGTTACAACTAGCCACGGATGCCAATTACATTCATAAAAAATTAAAAGAGTTTAAAAATATTAATGAGCCGATTAAATGGACGGATCCCGGCGACAGCAGTAAGTATAATCTCTATTATTTTGGACATACAGCATTGCTCAATGAAGTGCGTTATTACCCTTTGGTGCAATTGCTCATTGTGGCATTATTTATCATCATCACTTTGTTTGCATTGCAAAGCAGGAACCGCTCTGTTCAAAATATGTTGTGGACGGGGATGGCCAAAGAAACAGCCCACCAGTTAGGTACTCCTGTTACCAGCCTGCAGGGCTGGGTGGAAATGCTCAAAGAAAAAGAGGGATCTGAACAAATTGGCCATGAAATGGAAAAAGATGTGGAACGCCTGAAATTAGTAAGCGACCGTTTTGGAAAAATTGGAAGCACTCCGCAATTAGAAACGCATAACACAACAGAACAGGTGCACCGCATGGTGGATTACATGCGTAAACGGGCGGCAGGAAAAGTTCAATTTGTGTTTGAACCGCAGCAACAGCAAATGAATGCACAACTTTCTCCTCCTTTATTTGACTGGGTGATTGAAAATTTATTGAAGAATGCGCTGGATGCAATGGATGGTAAAGGAACCATTACAGTAACAATGAAAGAAGATGCCGATACTATAATCATTGATATTTCAGATACGGGCAAGGGCATTGCCCGTGAAAATATTGCAAGGGTGTTTAAACCGGGTTTCACCACCAAGAAACGGGGATGGGGTTTGGGTTTGAGCCTGAGCAAACGGATTATTGAACAATATCACAGCGGAAAATTATTTGTAAAACATTCCGAAGTGGGTAAAGGCACCACGTTCAGGATTGAGCTGAAGAAATGATTTTTGAGCCGGTAGTCGGGTAGCCAAAGTCGTAAGCCCTTTCAGTTTAGATAGCACTGTTAATAGATGCTTCGTTATTTTCCAATATGAAATTTTGTATATCTCTTTAAAATAGTTCACTTGCTAAAGGCTAATGACTATCGGCTAACGACTTTTTTTAACTTTTTTCCATTACATTTGCTGCCTCTAAAAACAACCCGCCCGGGTGTTGAAATTGGTAGACAAGCCACTTTGAGGTGGTGGTGTCCGAAAGGACGTGCTGGTTCGAATCCAGTCCCGGGCACAAAAAGAGGCTGTCTCAAAAGTAAAATGAAGGCTTTGAGAATCGCATAAACGAAAACTTTCTCCATCACCTTACCGAGTAAAAAGAGGCTGTCTCAGACTTTTGAGACAGCCTCTTTTTTTTATTGATAAGTAAGCAGTTTTGAATTTTGATTACAGCTTTCGCAATACAGCTTTCTGAATACTTCATGATCCAGCAACTGCATACTGGCCCCGCCTGTGTCGTTGGGCAGAAAGAAATTGCAAAAGCGCTGCGGGTTTAAATTGATGGCGTTGAGCATGGCTTTACGCATGGTTTCACTTTCATACTGGTACGGCTCATAAAATTTGAGATTAATAAAATAAAACAAAAGATTTTCGTAACTATTCAGCCTCTTAAAAACTGATTTTTTTAAAATTTTAAAAAACAAGGCAGGTTATCCACACTTATTTT
>JAIEQM010000120.1 GCA_019747705.1 Chitinophagaceae bacterium
TTGCGTAAATATTTAAATCCCGGTCAGACCACGCTTTGGGCGTGGGCCGACCGGGCAACTCTACAAGCTTTAAGCGTAGGCAAACCGGACAATCATTTTTTATTTCCAAACCCCGGATGATATTGTTCCAATGTTTTGCGTAAATATTTAAATCCCGGTCAGACCACGCTTTGGGCGTGGGCCGACCGGGCAACTCTACAAGCTTTAAGCGTAGGCAAACCGGACAATCATTTTTTATTTCCAAACCCCGGATGATATTGTTCCAATGTTTTGCGTAAATATTTAAATCCCGGTCAGACCACGCTTTGGGCGTGGGCCGACCGGGCAACTCTACAAGCTTTAAGCGTGGGCAAACCGGACAATCATTTTTTATTTCCAAACCCGGGATGATATTGTTCCAATGTTTTGCGTAAATACTCCCTGTCAAGATGCGTATAAATTTCAGTGGTGGTAATGCTTTCATGCCCCAGCATTTGCTGCACAGCTCTTAAGTCGGCGCCACCTTCCACCAAATGCGTGGCAAAGGAATGACGGAAGGTATGCGGTGAAATATTTTTCTGGATGCCTGCTTTTTGAGCCAGCTCTTTAATAATTAAAAAAATCATCACCCGTGTTAACTCATCGCCACGCCGGTTGAGAAACAAAATATCTTCTTTACCTTTCTGTGGCTGCACATGTACCCGAATATCATTTTTATAGATGTTGATATATTTAACAGCGCTGCTGCCAATAGGTACCAGCCGTTCTTTATCGCCTTTACCAATTACCCGTATAAAGCCCACATCCAGGTACAGTTGTGAAATTTTTAAATTCACCACTTCACTCACACGCAGGCCGCAACTGTACATGGTTTCCAAAATGGCTTTATTACGTCCGCCTTCGGGTTTGCTCAAATCAATTTGGTTGATGATGTTTTCAATTTCATCATAACTCAATGTGTCGGGCAGTGAACGTTTGAGCTTGGGCGCTTCGAGTAAAAGCGTAGGATCTTTTTTGGTGATTTGCTCCAGCACGCAGAATTTATAAAACTGCCGCAGCCCGCTGATGATGCGTGCCTGGCTGCCTGCACTCATGCCCAGCTCTGCAATGTATTTTACAAACTGCTGCAGGTGTTTCAGCTCCAGTGCATCGGGTGTTTTTAATTCATTGATGCCTTGCATATATTGGGTGAGCAATTCCACATCATGCAAATATGCCTCCACTGAATTTTCACTCAGCGATTTTTCCAATTGCAGATAGGCTTTGAATCCTTTTTTATATCCTTCCCACATTTTCTTAAAAGCTTTGGCTGTTTTACTGCTGCCTGAAGTTTGAAAGATAAGAACAATTATATTCGCTCCTTAAATTACGACCAAATGCAAATGGAGAAACCCCGGTTCTTACCTCTTTACAAACGATTAATGAAAACTTACCGCAGAAAGTATCGTTACTTTCTTACCCGTTTGGAAACAGTAAAACCCAAAGGCATTGATAAAATTGCTCTGGAGGCAGATAAAGAAGTGTGGCAGGAAACGGATTGCCTGGCCTGTGCCAATTGCTGTAAAACCATGACGCCCACTTTTACCAAGAAAGATATTCAGCGCATTTCTGCTCACTTTAATCAAACGCCTGAAGAGTTTACTAAGAAATGGCTCTATAAAGAACGTGGCAGTGGTGATATGATGAATAAAAAACAACCCTGCCAGTTTTTAAATCTGAATGATAACAAATGCAGCATCTATGAAATCCGTCCTGAGGATTGTGCCGGCTTTCCCCACCACACCAAAAAACATTTTACAGAATGGGTGCATGTGTACAAACAAAATGTAGAATATTGCCCGGCTACGTTTAAGCTGGTGGAGATGATGATGGAAAGAGTGGGGAAGGTGTAGAAAAGCAGAAAATATGAAGTACCACGTACGAAGTATGAGTTAATAAAGACGGAGACTGTTTTATATTGCTTTAGTTCTGCTCAATTCAAACACCATCACTTCTTCTCCTTCCTGTTTTGTAAAATGCGAGAATGTAAAGCCACATTTATGCAGTACATTTTGTGAAGCAATATTTTCTTCCAATGTTAATGCATGCACTTTGGTCTTTTCAATGGTTCGGAAAACATAGGGAAGAGATGCTTTCACCAATTCTGTAGCCAGACCAATACCCTGAAAAGGTTTTAAAAGTGCATAACCCAAATGAATGTCATCACTATTGTCAATTGATAACAAGGAAAACGAGCCAGCAAATTCATTCGTGGTTTTTATGTATAAGGCAAAACGCCCAAGTCCGGGATGCTTTTGATAGAAGTGAAGATTTTCCTGTAAAAACGCATCACTTTCCACTCTTGTTTTTGGCTCACGTATGTATTGCATCACTTGTGCATCGCCATTGAGCTGAAAAAAGATATCAGCATCATATGATGTGTAAGGGTTTACGAATAAACGTTCTGATTGGAATATTAAAGCCATTGGTTATTCAGGTATAGTTCTGAAAATCGAGAGAGCATTACGGGGCGGATATTCAACGTGTCCTTTAAAGCCAGCACCTGGTCATGAAGCTTTTGATCTGTGGTAATAAGAACTTTATCCGTTGTTTGGGTACAAATTTCAACGAGGTATATGTCTTTTCGGGGAAGCTGATTTGATATTTCATCTTCAAGTGTAGAAACAGAATCTATCCACCTTATTTTTTCAGAATTAGATAGAAAAAGTTTTTTTACAATCCTCACAATATTTCTTTGTTCGGTTATCCATTTTCCTCATTCTTCATCCAGTTGATAGAACTTATGTGCCTCGTACTTTTTTGAAGTGCAATTTTATCACAAACCCCGAAAATTTTAATAAGTAATGCAGCAACAGGTTTGTAAGTGTCTTCCTTGGCAAGCAAATAATAAAACCATTCATCAATTGTAAACTCTCTTTTGCCAGCCATATCAAACACCTAATAATGTTTTGAGATTGGCCAATTCTGTTTCCATGAAAGACAGCAATCCTCCTTCAATCTGTCCTTTTTCATTTACGGTTTGAGGAATGATTTTGGTTTCATCGTTTTCTGCTTCCGCCAAATAAAACTGTACATCATTTGTACTCAGTTCTCCTTTCGCAATTTTGTTCAATACTGATGAAGCAATGTTTTCGCTGTGGGTAGTGAGGAAAATCTGTTTGCCTTCTTTCTGAATGATTTCTGTAAAAACATCCACCAATTTATTCTGGGCAGAAGGATGGAGATGAATTTCAGGTTCTTCGATAAAGGCAAGTGAAGTGCTTCTTTTTAATAATTTGATAAGCATGTAAATGGTTTGATTTACACCAAAACCCTCATTTACCAAATCAGTTGTGAAGCCTTTTTTATTTTGCGTTCTTAAGTAAAAGGATGTGCTGCCCGGGATAGCAACAAAGCGGAACGTTTTATCAAAAATCTGCTTGAAGTAATGGTCGATTTTTGATTCAAAGTCTTTTTCCTGCTGGCGTATGCTAAATGCAAATTCTGATTCTTCTGTAGGCTGTTCTGTTGAGAAAATAGGGTTAAAGAAACCTCTTTTCACTGAAATTAATTCAAGGTTTTTTACTGCTTCGTAAGTTTTATTAAGTACTCTTGCTGTAAGGCTCTCCGTGTTATTAATGTTCTCAAAAGTTAAACCATTCCATAGAAAACTGAAATTATTAAGAGTAATTTCTTTTTTAGTTGTTAATGAATAAGGCAATGCGAATGATATGTTTTCATAGATGTCATTTAATTTAAAATTAACTTGAGGCCCCCAAAAGCCCATCTCTTCATTTTCAAGTACAAGTGAATATTTAAAATCCGCCTTTTGGGGTCCTTTATTATCATATATTTCAATTTCATTTGCAATAGAAATATTGATATAATTATCATTTTCTTTACCGTCATTTGATAATACATTGTCAAATCCCCCTAAATGAATAAAACTGAGATTAAATAAGTTATCTAATCTTTGATTTGGATTAACACATAAATTCCTGAAAACATAAGGCGCATACATTACAGAAGATTTCCCTGCTCCATTAGGCCCATAAAGTATATTCAGCTTCTTAACAGGAATACTCTGCTTCTTGATAGAACGAAAATTTTCTATGTCAATCTGCCTGATCATGCACTAAAGATAATAAATGCTTTTAAGACTCTTTATGAATCTCTGAAGTAAAATGAAACTCAATATCAGGATTGTTCTGCCGTTCGGTGTTTAAAAACCATTCACTTTGCGCTAAGTAAACCAAATGACTATCCGCAATTTGGAATAACTAATTATTTTAGCTATTTTTGCCTAAATTAATTAGTTATGGACATAGGC
>JAIEQM010000053.1 GCA_019747705.1 Chitinophagaceae bacterium
GCTTATTACTTTTATCGTTGTTGCCATCAAACAAAGATAGGGTATTTATGTATCCTATCCTAAGAAATAGTTAGTATTACCAAAATCAAAATAAGTATGATTTTTCCCTGCTTTTGTAATGTATGAGTTTGCTCCACCGCCATCCCACATTCCAAGCATTACTTTGTTAATTCCAGCTTCATTTTGTTTTGTAGCGAACTTAACCCAGTCATCTATTTGCTGTAAAGTTAAGTTCCCCGCTCCATTGTTGTGAATTGATTTCGGTTGGTGGGGACACCAACCGATAAATAAAACCTGTATTTTTTACAGTCTCATATACTTGGACTATTAGGGGGTTACGAACGGGATGAAGTAAAGCCATCTATTGAGGTTGTTATAAAGCTTTCGGAAGCTCTTGCTGTATCTATTGACTACTTAGTGGGCAAGATGGATACAGAACTAGACAATGACACCGTTAAAAGAATACAGGATATTCAAAAATTACCGCAGGAAGGGAAAAAACAAATTTTTATGGTGGTGGATGCATTGATTAGGGATTTTAAAGCGAGGAAAACATATGCAGCACTCTAACCCTATAGAAGATATTTCGAATGATGAGTTTCGTTGGATACTTACCGAGCATACACAATATTTAAAACCGTTTTCGCTACCTAAAACCGATGTGGTTGCGTATACTCACCAATACATTGATTTTGATTTTCATAAACAAGTGGGCAATAAAGAACTAGCAAGTATGCTTGTACTGTTGATTGCCAGAGAATATGTTTGGCCTATACGTTTTAAAACCGCATTGTTAGCCAACCCCAAAGGAGATGACATGCCCTTTTTTATTTTTACAAACGATATTAAAAACCTACCCGATGGTATTTTATACCAGTTTGAGTATTTTGATATTAACGAAGCTGCAAAAGTATTGGAAAACTAAAAGCCCCACTACGTGAGGCTCTCTATCATTTTTTCATCTATTATTTTTGTCCCATCTACTAACAATAAAGCATCTAAATGCTTTGCCATCTCAACAAAGATTTTTAAATCTTCTAATTTAGGTGTTCGTTCAAAACCTATGCTAATCCAGTTATTTCGAGAACTAAAACCACAATTAATGTTATAGTATCCTTTTTTATCATCAAACTCTTTGAAACAATTGACTTTATTGAGGCTAGCTATAACCCCTTCTTTAAAATCTGCCGGAACTTTATCGATATTTTCAGCTGCCTCCAATCCGCTTTTTGTTTTTTCATACCAAATAAACTCATCTGGATTTCTATCTATAAAATCAACCCATTTTTCATAATCTAAAGGCTGAGTCTTTGTAAAAACTGATTCCATTACATTGGTGGCAATATAAAAATGCGTGCTTCTGTTAAATTTCATAATGTCTATTGAATAAAATCTTCTATTGCTTTAATCTCAAATTTAATTTTTGGATCAACAGTATTCAATTTGTTCATCCATGTAGTTTTTAGAGATTCAGTGATATTAGCTTTTGGCATGTAAATATGAATTTCTGCATTGGTGATAACCATTTTCTTGCCATTGCTTAATAAACCTTTTGATACATCTAAACCGTCTTTTAAGAATCCAATATTCTTTTGCATAGGTGCAGAAGCTAACCAAGTATCTACATTGGTAGTAATCGTTGTTTTCATTGATACAGCAGTGTTTGCAAATATTTGGTCTCCTACTTTAGATCCTTTGTAAAAATCCACCCCTTTAAAAAATTCGGAAATATCGCCTGTATGTTCCCAACCAGAAGATTTTAAATATCGGTATTGCCCCATAATATCCTCAAAGAAACTTCTACCCTCTAGCATTTCTTGTATTGGATATTTCGTATTCCAAATACCAGTTATATCGTCTAACTTCTGTGTAAGTGTCTTATTTATAAAGGAAGCTAAGTCATTCCCCGCCCCTTGCAGAACTCCCTCAAATCGCTGTACAACACATAATTTATTTGGCGAAGTCTTACTCTGGTATATATCAACATTTCCTGTTTCTACACTGCTTCCTTTCTTAACATAGCCTGCATTTTCTATACTGCCAACCTTCACAAAATCTGCATTTTCGGTTACTCTGGCAACATCATCTTCCACACCCATAAAGGCAGTGTTAGCAGCAGAAAAATCCAGCACATCACCACCATCTAACAAACGATATTCGGCTAATGACAAAGAACTGTTTACCCTGTTTGTTTTGAGGTATAGTGTACCAAAATTACCATTAAATGTTGATATTTGAGGAATACCCTTGCACTGAACTGCAATTTTCATTTGCAGTAATTTGTTACGCAACAAATCGTTCAGCTTGTTGTGAATTGATTTCGGTTGGTGGGGACACCAACCGATAAATAAAATATTTGAGAAGCCAACACTCTTTTCCACGCCTCATTCTTGCGCCAGCAACCTGTATTTTTTACAGTCTCATATACTTGGACTATTAGGGTTGACAACCCCGCCTGCACAGCGTCGCCAGAGAGCCAGAGGGTGGTATCCTCTTCCTCTATCATTGAAAGAACTTGCATGGCACAAGCAAAGATATATAAAATTACCTTAAACAATAATTAATAATTACCGTATTAAATATATTTTTATCTAAATAGGTATATTTTGTACCTTTGTTACTCTAAAAAGCATCAAAATGGACATCGCAAAAAGAATAAAGACAATTAGAGAGAAAAAAGGTATGTCTCAAAAGGAACTCATTACAGCTGTAGGTTTGGGTGCTCCAATGTATAGCCGTATTGAAACTGGCAAAGCCGAACCATCACTTACTACCCTTGAAAAAATTGCTAAAGCACTGGGTGTAAAGCTGGCTGACTTTTTTGAAGTAGATACCAATCTTGAAGAGATAAACTCTTACGATGCTTCAATAATGGAAAAAGTAAAAACGATTGAAGAACTAGATAGCGAAGAAAAAAAGATGGTATTTGCTTTTGTAGATGCTCTTGTAGGTAAGAAAAAATTAAAAGATGCCCTTAGTGGCGTATTGCAAGACGTAAAATAATACAACAATGAATAATAATATATTTGCAACCCTAGTATTAGAACAAAACCCTGCATACGTAGATGAACTGGAAGCCAAATACAACATCCAGCTACCGCCAATCTTTAAAGCATTTGTGCAAACTTTTGAGTTTGGAAAGTTCAATCCTAGCCCACAGCATAAAATTATACATCCTAATAAAGAACTAGGTTATAACGGGTTTGAGCATTCATTAGAAAAGAAAATTAAAATTTATAATGACCCCGATTTTGAATACAAAGATTTAAGTATTCTTCCAATTATTCCTTCAGGTATTTATCAATATGGCATCTGTGTTGGCTTAGAAAAAGAAAAAAAAGATGCAATTTATCTTTATGTAGACGGAGCTTCCGAAATATTAAGATTAATTGCACCTAATGTTTTACAGTTTATTTCAGAATTTAAAGAAATTCACTGGGATAATTTTTAATATCCTGTGAACTCAAAAACGCCTTTAAAATCGTATTCCAAAATTTTATTTCCACCTGCATGTTTGAAACCACCTACACCTGGCGAGTGAACATTACTTAATACAGGTATAATTGTTTTACCATCTTCTACGTGATGCCAAGTATATTTTTCCCAAACACCATTTGCATTCTTTAATTCAAATTGCGGACTAGTTCCGTCCCATCTGTAATTACCAACTTCATGAAACCCATCAGCATTTTTAGTGGGCCAACTATTGGTACCTTTCCCAAACTTAGTAGCTAGGTCTTCGTTCGCTAAATTGAAATGACTAGAATAGTTTGAAGAATTTAAATTGTTATTGACGTATTTATATTTTCCACTAGTTCCATTAACGTAATTCATAGTTGGACAATAATTCGTGTTGTGAAAATCAGGGAAACCATTTTTATAATTAATTGACACGTTACTTGTGTTACTAACTGATGTTGCTTGTCCATTTACATATTTAGTTCCAGTAAATTCAATTTCTTTAGATGCCGTAAAGTGAAAATCATTATTCCCAAAACCTGCTGGTGTATTATTCTTTATATTCTTATAGAAGTTGTCTAAAGATTCTAATTTAGATGCAGATAAATTATCGATTTTATTTAGCAGGGCAGCATCAGCAACTTCATCAAGTGAATTTACAAATGCCTTAGCTGCATCTAATCCATCAAGCTTTAAAAGGATTTTTTGAATCTTCCCCGCCCCTTGCAGAACTCCCTCAAATCGCTCTACAACACATAATTTATTAGGCGAAGTCTTACTCTGGTATATATCAACATTTCCTGTTTCTACACTGCTTCCTTTCTTAACATAGCCTGCATTTTC
>JAIEQM010000106.1 GCA_019747705.1 Chitinophagaceae bacterium
CATATGTGGAAAATGTTCAATTGGCAGCATGAAAAAAGCTAAAATTAGATTTGTTTTTTCCATAGCAATCCAGCCCTACTTGCAGCAATACCCCTGTTGTACGCATACCCTTTCATTTGGGTCTGTCGCCACATCTGTTTAAAAGTCATTGTTAACTTGAGTATTTTATTGCTAAATTTGTTGTCAAACCCCGATATTTATAAAATATGGTTTATACACTACAGGATATTCAGGAAAAGTTGTCGGTTGTTGCCGAAGATATGGAGCAATATGTCCGAAAGAATAAAATTAAAGTTAGTAAAGACGGTGCAATTTCTGCTAAAGCATACCAAACACTTCTTGATTTCTATTCAACAGAAAGTGATGCTGCAAATGGGAAACCAGTTTATGTACTTAACGGTCATAAAATTGCAGTCAAAACAAAGCCTTTTTTTGAAAGCAAAGACCAAAGGGTCTCAATATTTCAAGACGATGCTATTAACTTCTTAAGAAACTTACCTGCTGCAAGTGTTGACGTAATAATTACCGACCCTGCTTATTCAGGAATGAATCAAAAATTGAAATTGGGAAGTGGAAAAATAATTGGGAAATATAGTGATGCTGGGAAAGGTCATGCCAAATGGTTTGAGGAATTCCATGATACAGAAGAAAACTATAAGACCTTTTTACAGGAATGTTATCGTGTCATGAAAAACAATAGACACATTTATATAATGTTTGATTCTTATTCCCTGTTAACACTTGCTCCAGTTGTTCGTGATATATTTGAAGTAAAAAATCTTTTATGCTGGGACAAGGTAAATATTGGTCTTGGTCATTATTTCAGAAGGAGACATGAGTTTATAATGTTTGCAAGTAAAGGTAAACGTCCACTAAATTCTAAAAGTATTCCAGATGTATGGAAAATTAAAAGGGTTGTTGGCTCACAATATCCAACGCAAAAACCAACAGAAGTATTTGAATTAATGTTAAAAGGAAGTGCTGAAAAGGGTTTTGTTGTTTGTGACCCATTTCTTGGAAGCGGTTCGGCTGCTATTGCTGCAATAAAAGCCAATTGTAAATTTTTAGGCTGTGATATTTCAGAAAAATCAATCACTTTCTCAAAGGAAAGGGTTGAGCAGTTTCTGAAAACAAAAACAGATAAGTATCAAAAATTATCACTTTTAGGTGATGATGAAGCAATGACAAAACTTTTTATGAATGGCAAATCTAAGTAAGACACGAACCATCTTTGCGTTTACTTCTCCTCGAACAATTGAAAAGATTATCCCCGAAATTCAGATACTCGTTGATTCTTTTAAAGGTCAGGAATGGAATACAAAAACACAAATAGCTTTTTTCCATAAGTTATTTAAGTCTGAATTTTATGAAGGCAGTAAAATGCCTGGCAATATTTCACTTGCTGCAAGAGACAGAATTACGAGAGCCCCAAAAGCACTTGGGTTTGTTGACCTGAAGCCAAAAATTTCTTTAACTGAAGTCGGTAAAAAATTATTAAGCGGAAAACGCACAAGCGAAGTAATTGCAAAACAATTATTCAAATTTCAGTTGCCGTCTCCCTATCATAAAATACCACTCGATAGAGGCTTTAATGTAAAACCGTATTTGGAATTGTTACGGCTTGTTAAAGAACTTGGCGACATTTCTAAAACTGAAATTGCAATCTTTTTTGTGCAAATGACTCACTACAATAAGTTTGATTCCGTTGTTGCTGCCATAAAGAAATTTAGAAATGATAAATCAAAACATAAGGGAAATCGGAAAGCATTTACAGAACAAGTTTTTACCAAAGAGATTTTAAAAGTGTATGCTGAAGAAATAAAAGCCAATGATTTGAAAACTCGTGAGAGTGGCGAAGCCACTCTTTCAAAGTTTGTCAAAACAAAGAAAAGTAATCACAACGACTATGCAGATGCTTTAATTCGTTATTTGAGAGCAACGCAGTTTATTTCTTTTGATAAAAAGACATTTAGAATGATTGCCGCCCCTTCTCGTGTTGCGGAAGTTGAATATGTTTTAAAAACAGTTGAACGTAAAGCAAAGGGATATAAAACCGAAGCTGAATACAAAAAATATCTTTTTAATCCTGATTCATTACTATTGTTGACGGACGACAGAAAGTACCTTGAAAAACAACTTACAAAATTGTCTGTGAAATTTGCTTCTAATGCAAGCATTGAGTCGCTGAAAGATTTATTAGAGACATCGGAAAAGAAAATGATTACTGCGGTTATAGAAAAAACCGAAGTGTCTTTGAAAAACTATAAAGAGTTTGATGATATTATTGATGTGTTCGATAAAATTCATAAGAAAGAAGTTCCCGACCCGCCACTTTACTTGGAGTGGAATATATGGAGAGCAATGGTTATGATTAACTATGCTAAATTAGTAAAAGGTAATTTTGCTTTGGATTTAGATGGAGTTCCTTTAAATACTGCACTTGGAAATATACCTGATATACAAGCGGACTATGATGGGTTTAAGATGATTATTGAGGTAACCATGTCAAGTGGAAATAAACAGTACGAAATGGAAGGAGAACCTGTTGCTCGTCACTTTGGAAAGTTGCAAAAGAGTTCTGATGAGCCTGTGTACTGTTTATTTGTTGCACCGAAAATAAGCGAAGGTGCTTTAGCTCACTTTTTCAACCTGAACCGAATGAACACAAAAGCTTATGGAGGAAAAACCAGAATTGTGCCGATGAGTTTAAGCCAATTTGTTTCGTTCATCACTATTGCAAAAGATAAAGATTTTAAAAATTCTAAAACTTTGAAGTCTTATCTGGATTCAATCATTCAGAAAAATTTGTCAGTCGCTGATGAAGATGTTTGGTATCAGCAAATACACGACTCAATTCCTACTTGGGTTAGTTAGTATTTTGGTTTACGCTTTATTGTCTCTTCAATCTTTATACTGCTGGCGATAGGGTTGCGTACAACGTTCGAGTATTTGCGAAGGCAGGGAATTCATTGATTGTCCAGCCCGGTACAAATGCCCATTTGAAAATATGATGTTGAAATTAAGAACTAAAGCTGAACTTGAACGTCGAGCCCGAACCGATGCTGATGCTTGCACATAGCTGATGTTTCATTGTCCAGCCCTGCTTTTGCAAATACTTTTGTTAGCGGCTGTTTTTATATGTCAACATTAATAGGCTTACTTTTTATCAGCAACGAACTTAGTATTATCAACGTCCTTTAAAAACGAAATTAAGTTTGTAAAATAGTTTTGTTGGTCGTCATACATACTTAAATGACTTCCGTTTGGACAAAGGTACGTACGGCTGTTTGGAATGAGTTGACCTTCTCTTTTCATGTCTTCTGGATTCATTTCATCGTATATGCCACCAATCACAAGCGTTGGCACTTTGATATTGGGTAGCCTGTCCCACATTTCCCAATCTTTAAAATTTCCAGTAACATGAAATTCGTCAACGCCTTGCATTTGAACATAAATTGAATGATTAGCTTTTTTAAATGCTCTCATCAATGGTTCTGGCCAATTTTCAACTGGCATTCGGCAAACATTACGAGTATAAAGTTTATTCATCAATAAGTTTTGGTATTCAGGAGAGTCATAAAGTTTACGTTTATCCAATGAATCAAAGGTTGCCAATTCCTCTTTTGAGAGAAACTCATTTTTTTGTTTATTACTGTAGCTTACATAACTCTTAATACCAGCAGTCATATTAGATAAGATAGCAGCTTTTACATGGCTTTGGTATTTCTGTAAATATTCCATTGCCAACATACTTCCCCATGAATGGCCCAACAAATAGAAATTTTCCAATCCCAGTCCTTTCCTTACTTGTTCTACTTCTTCTACATAACGAGGAATATTCCAAAGTGATGTGTCCGTTGGTATATCTGAATTGCCAACCCCTAATTGGTCGTAGTAATAAAATTCAATTCCTTCTTTAGGCAAAAAGTCTTCAAAACATTCAAAATAGTCATGTGTAAATCCTGGTCCACCGTGCAAAAGCAGGACTTTTATTTTCCCATCACCAATTTTCTTTGTCCAAACATTGTACTTGCCGTCCACCTGTATCATCTTAGAACCACCAGTTTTTATTTCGTAGGTCGTGTCCATTGTGTTTGTGTCAACTGAATTGACTGGTGATTTTGATGGTTGATTACAAGCAAAAAAGCTGATTGCAATTAAAATAACAAGAATTGTCTTTTCCATTGTTTTGATTTTGTCAAATTTTAATATTTCAAATTTTTTAGAGTCTCGAACAAATAGCCGCTAACGTTAGGGCTTGCTGCTGTGCTGGTATTTTATAACTGTCTGCCCGGAGCCGCAGCCGATTGAAAAACTGATGA
>JAIEQM010000178.1 GCA_019747705.1 Chitinophagaceae bacterium
CACAGCAATAAAAAATGGCAACAACGTTTTATATGCCTTACATTTAATTGCTACTTTTGGAACTGAATAGTTACAATTCTTACAACTTCACATTTACCCCCATCATAAAATTCCTTCCCGCCATCGGGTAATAAAAATTTTCAACAATGGTTTGCCCGCCAAAAATGTAATTGTAGGTATAACCATTGGCTTCATATTTCAAATCAAATACATTATTCAACTGGAATGTAAAAACGATTCCTTTTGCCAGCTTTGTTTTTAAGTTATATGTTACTCTTAAATCTGTAACAAAAAACGCATTTATACTTCTTGCTTTAGTGCCTGTGTTATCTAAAAATTGACGGGACACATATTTGTTGAGCAAACTAATTTCACTATTCTTTATTGGAATAAAGTTGAGTGTAGCGCCGCCAACAACAGAAGGGGAGAAGGCAAGGGGGGCAGATTTAAAAAAGTTTTCTTTTTGTCCGCCGTTATCATAATCATCAATAAACTCAGTAAAGCTTTTTACACGGTTCTCACTTAGCGTAAGATTAGCGCCGGCATTGAACCATGATGCTGGTTTTACGCCTCCCTGTAACTCCACACCCGCACGGTAACTGCTGGGAATATTCGTTCTTGTATAAGCGCCCACATCATTTATTTTGCCCGTAAGCACTAATTGATTTTTATAACGCATGTAATAACCCGTAACGCTCCAGGAGTAATTATTCTTTCTCCGTTCAATATTTAATTCCCAGTCATACAATGTTTCATGTTTGGGTTGTTGATTCACGCCCGCTTCAAAATCATCACGGTTGGGTTCTTTATTGCCAACACTCAAGGAAGCAAAACCCAGCCATCCTTTACCATCAGCATAAGAAACACCCAGCTTGGGATTGATAAAATTGAAATGATTATCAAGTTTCAATGCTGGGTTATTTCTAAAACCATTCAACGTGTAATTCACAGCACGGTACTGAACATCAGCAAACAATTCCCAGTGTTCTGCAACACGTCTTTGATATTTTGTGTAAACAGAAAAATCGTTTTTAAACGCATCTGAGTTGTACCATTTGTAATCTTTGGGTGTATTTACCTCAGCCCAAATAAGTTTTCCATAGTGCATTCCTTTGTAGCGGGTGTAAGCACCGCCAACTGTAAATTGGTCTTTGTTTTTTTTGTATTGAAGATTATAAGTGGTTCCGTAAAACCAATTGCTTAACCAGAGTTGACGAATAATATCACTTGTGGCAGTTGGTAAACCATAATCAGCCAGGTTAGCATCCGTTTTATATTCTTCATAATAACCTTTTCCTCTTGTTAAAAAGAAAGCGGTGTTAAAGTTCCAGTTTTTATTCAGCTCATGATTAAAAAAGAGTTGATAGTGCGTTTGCCGGTAATTATCTGTTTGGTTCTTATATAAAAATGAATTGTAGGTTCTGTTATTATCGGGGTTGAAGAGGTTAATGGAATCTTCGCTGGTTTTATAAAGCACACCAAGGTTGTTCTGGTAATGTGTTTGCAACGTATTCCCATCGCCTTTTAGTTTTGCTTCAGGAATTCCGTTCCATGCCTGGTAGGTTTTTTCTTTTCCTGAAAAAATATTCAGCCGCAAAGAGGATTTTTTGTTGAGATAAGCCGCCGAAGTATAAAATGATTTTAAATTGCTGCTGGCTCTGTCAATAAATCCATCACTGTTGATATAGGAAATTCTTGCATCAACTGTAAAATGTTTATTGATAAGCCCTGTACCTGTTTTTATAGTATGCCTCCATGAGTTAAAACTTCCGAAACCATTATTCACTTCAGCATAAGCCTTTTCATTAAACTCATTGGTGCTGAGGTTGAGTGTTGCTCCAAAAGCACCGGCTCCGTTGGAAGAGGTACCAACACCCCGTTGTATTTGAATGGAGTTAACAGAAGAAGCAAAATCGGGCAGGTTTACAAAAAACAAACCCTGGCTTTCTGCATCATTATAAGGAATGCCGTTTAACGTCATGTTGATGCGTGTGGCGTCCGTGCCACGTACACGTATGCCTGTGTAACCAATGCCATTACCTGCATCACTGTTTACCACAACAGATGGCGTTTGATTGATGATGAAGGGAAGATCAACACCTGTATTCATCTTTTCAATACTTTGTTTGTTGAGATTGGTTTTGGCAAACGGCATACGGTCTGTTGCACGGATGCCCGTTATTTCAACGGGCTGTAGAAAAAGATTGATCCTTTCTAATTGAAACTGCATCGCAAATAAATCTTCAGTAATGCTGATTTCAAATTCACCTGTTTTGTAGCCAACACTACTTAAACGGAGCAGGTGTTTGCCCGGTTTGATTTTTTGCAGCAGGAATTCGCCATAAACATTGCTTATGCTTTGTGCCTGTCCATCAATTATGGCAGTAACATTGGCAATACGGTCGCCTGTTTCTTTTTCGCTCACCACACCTTTTATTGTGTGGGTTTGAGCCCATGCGGTTAGTTGTGACAAAATCATCAACATCCCCGGCATCAATTTTTTCATTTCAAATACACTTTAACGGTTAAAAAATTGAAACGGAAATGCTGCGGTAAAGAAAAGAGGGGAAAACTGAAAGCCTCCTTCCCTGCGCAGGCATTACCCTGATCAGGTTCAACGGGTTTTATCTCAGCCGCCCATTTGAGCAGCACCCCGAGGAATCTTGGCCGAATTCCCTGAATTGGGCAAATCGGCACCGCAAATATAAATTCTTTTACAATAGCTGTAACTTTTCATTGGCTTTACACGTATCACCCAAAACCTTATTATGAAGAAATTGATTTTATTGGTAAGTTTTATTTCAACCGGGCTTTTACTTACTGCCCAGGATGCCACTTTTAATGATGCCAATGCTGAAAAACGTTCAGTAAAACCTTTCCGTTCCATTAAAGTGGCAGATGGGATTGATCTTTATCTTTCGCAGGGCGCAGAAGAAAGTGTAGCCGTCAGCGCTTCACGAGATGAATATCTCAACCGTCTTAAAACAGAAGTAGTGGATGGGGTGCTTAAAATTTATTACGATCGTGAAAGTTTAAATGACTGGACCAGCGGTGGCAAAAAATTGAAAGCTTATGTATCTTTCAAAACATTGGATAAGCTAACTGCATCGGCAGGTGCTGATGTGTATGTGCAGGGAACTATTAAAGAAGAACTCTTGAGTTTCTATCTCAATTCCGGCGCTCAATTCAAAGGAAAGCTGGAAGCAGGAAAAATAATTGCCGAAGTGGAAAGCGGTGCAAAACTGGAAGTAGATGGTAATGCCGGAACATTTAATGTAAATGCGAGTAGTGGCGGCAGAGTAGCAGCGTACTCATTGAGTACAGGAAAAGCTGATATACGTTGCACCACCGGCGCTAAAATAGAAGTAACGGTAAATGATGAAATGAAAGTGGATGCATCAACCGGCGGCAATATCCATTACAAAGGAGATGCAAAAATTGTGGAGATGAATACAAGGCTTGGCTCTGTGGTGAAGAAGTCAAACAGTTAATCTTATCAAACTTAAAAATAAAGAAATGAAAAAAACAATCATGTTCATGATGATGGCAGTAACTGCTATGTTTACGGTAACTGCCCAGGATGTAATGGTGGTGAATGATAAAAATGCCGAAGTGCGTACTGTTAACGGAAGTTTTCACGGCATTCGTGTTTCCAATGCCATTGATGTAATTATTAAACAGGGGAATGAGGAAGCGGTGGTTGTAAGTGCATCAGAAGAAAAATACCGGAGCCGTATTAAAACGGAAGTAAAAGATGGCATCCTCCGCATTTGGTTTGATAATGATGGCTGGAAATGGACCTGGAATAAAGACAATAAAAAACTTCGTGCTTATGTATCAGTAAAAAACCTGGATATGCTTCATGCATCCGGCGCATGTGATGTAAAGATTGATGGTGTTTTAAAAGGCGATCAGTTGAAAGTGAATTTGAGTGGAGCTTCCAGTTTAAAAGGCGAAGTGGTGTACAACAGCATGAATGTGGAGCAAAGCGGCGCATCTGATAGTGATATGAGGGGTAACGTAGGTTCTATTCAGATTCAATCAAGCGGTGCCAGCGATTTTAAAGGATTCGATTTGATTTCAGAAACATGCGATGCTGAAGCAAGCGGTGCATCTGATATCCGCATTACAGTAAACAAAGACTTAAAAGTAAATGCCAGCGGCGCCAGTGATATTAATTACAGGGGCAATGCCGTTATCAGCAGTATGAAATCCAGCGGCGCCAGCAGTGTAAGAAAAAGAAGCTGAGGGTTAGTTGAAAACAATTAAAGTAGGGGGCAAAGATATTAAACTTTGCCGCCCTCTCACACCACCGTATGTACTTGCGTGTACGGCGGT
>JAIEQM010000122.1 GCA_019747705.1 Chitinophagaceae bacterium
ACGAGGGCGGGCTGTGTGCAATAGGGAATTACTTAATAAATTTGTTCTGTGTGCAAGACCAACAAGGGCAAAAATTTCATTATGAAGCAAATAGTATCTGCAATTTTTTGTATAGTGGTTCTTTACGCAGTGAGTTTCGCTCATTTAAAACATTCTGAGGAGGATGCAAACATTTCCATCCTTAAATCAGTTCGGGTATTCAGGTTTGTAAAGGGCACTGCTGAAAACCCAGTGTTGATTAAAGAAGAACATGCCCGCACATATACCTGTAAAAAATACCGTACAGATGTTTCCTTTGTGGAACTATATAACAGCATTGAAACAATTGATGAAGTAAATATACGTGTGGACGGTTCAAAAAGACATGGTATTGAACCTGCCTATGAGTATTACAACCGGGATGGAATTTTTTATTCAGATGAGCATGTTTGTTATTTTCAATTACCTGTTTCTAAAATAGGCGCCTCATCAGAAGTAGTACTAAAGAAAACAATCAAAGACCCACGTTATTTCACCAATATATTTTTTATTGATAATCATGAAATACAGGAGCAGGAGGTAAAAATTTATGTTCCGGCATGGGTTGACCTTGAAATTAAGGAATACAATTTTGAAAAGTACGGTATCCTTTTAACAAAAACCACTGAGGTAGGTGAAACGGTTTATACTTATACAATGAAAAATATTCCTGAACTGAAACAGGAATCATCTGCACCCGGGTTTACCTATTTTGCTCCTCATATACTTGTTCTGTGCAAATCTGCACAACCAAAAGATATTGTTATTGACTACTTTAAAACAGTAAAGGAACAATATGACTGGTATCAAAGCCTCATTAGTCAAATTGGTGATGATGAAAAAATTGTAAAGGAAAAGGCGGAGGAAATTACAAAAGGGCTTACAGGCGACGAAGAAAAAGTGAAGAAGATTTTTTTATGGGTACAGGAAAACATCAGGTATATCGCTTTTGAAAACGGAATCGCAGGGTTTAAACCTGAAAAAGCACAAGAGGTACTGCGAAAGAAATATGGCGATTGTAAAGGGATGGCCAACCTCCTTACAGTAATGCTACGTTCGTTAAAATTAGATGCACGCCGCTGCTGGATTGGTACAAAACATATAGCTTATGATTACAGCACTCCTTCACTCTCAGTTGACAATCACATGATTTGTGCATGGATGAAAAACGGGAAGCCTGTTTACCTGGATGCCACTGAGAAATACATTGGCTATGGTGAAATTGCAGAACGAATACAGAGTCGGCAAACGCTGATTGAAAATGGAAGTCAGTTCCTTCTTCAGAAAGTACCTGTTGCCAGCTATCTTCAAAATACAGCAACAGAAAGCCGCAAGCTTACAATAGAAGGGAATAACCTGAAAGGCCATGTGGTGCATGTGTGGAAAGGGGAGAATAAAGAATGGCTGCTCACAGCACTTGCAAATATCAAACAGGATAAACAGGAGAATGCCCTGCGTCAATATTTATCTGAAAGTGAAAACGGCTTTCAAATCAGCAATCTTACCATCACCAATTTAAATGATTACAACAGCGATTTAAAAATTGAATATGATGTTTTATGGAAAGATGCGGTGACTGTTTTTGATAAAGAAGCCTACATGAGCCTTGATAACCGTGAAGAGTATAAAGATTTTACAATTGATACTGCTAAGAGAAAACTACCTTACTGGATGCACTTCAAAAATCATCTTATACTGGAAATTGAAATAACCGCACAGGCAGATAAATCCTTTTCGGAAATTCCACCACCGTTAACCATTAAGCAGCCGGGTTACAGTTTTATTGCTGCATATACCAGCAGCGGCAACAAACTGCTGTATAAAAAAGAAATCCTTATCAGTAATACAGAAATCAACCCGCAGCAATTTATACAATGGAACAGCGATATAAAAAAACTCAGTGAATTCTATAACCAGCAACTTGTACTCACTTCAAAAAAATAAACCGTATGAAGAAAATCAGCATGATGGTTGTATACCTTTTTACAGCAACATTCATTTTTGCACAGTCAAAGGAACTTGATACTTACCGTAAGGAATCAGAGGAAATTCGTAAAGCTGTATGGGCATGGCCGGATGAAAAATTTAAACTGCGCATTATTCCAGAAAAATACAGTAAGGCTTCCAAAGTTGTGATTGCGCATCATACAGAAATTACAGCAGATGTTACAAAGAATGGGTTGGTTGGGTTTTTTTTTGGAACAAATATTAAACAAAGTGTAACTGAAGTAGTAAGGGAGGTGATCAAACTAAATGATAAGAACGCAATTTCTGAATATTCTGAGCTAAGTTTTACTATGTTGGATAAGCAAAGCGCCATTTACAAATCTGACAAAAACAATACTTATGTAGGAATCCGGATCATTAAAGCTGACGGAACAGTTAAAGAAATTAACGCTGACGATATAGTTCTTACAAAAGACGAAAAGGATGAAAAGAAGGCCAAGCTCGCTGTGCCTGATTTACAGCCGGGTGATATTGTTGACTATTTTTTTGCTTCAGTTAAGAGTGTAGTTAATGACCCTGCACCACTTTCCTATAATCTTTTGTTATTTGATAATGCTCCAATCCTCAATTATTCTTTACGTGCCCAGTTAGGTAAAAAATTTGCAGTTGAGTACAGAAGCTATAATGGTGCACCCGAACTTGAGGTAAAAAAGAATAGCAATAGGGAAATACTGATAGATATTGAAAAAACAGATATACCACCTTATGAAACATCCTTATGGGTAGCGATGACCAGGCAGCTCCCTTTTATAAGGATGAATATTTTACAGGGTGAGAGTAACAAGACATCTAAAAAAGATGATGTTAGTGGCAATGGAGAAATTACAAAAATTACAGATGGGAAAATAGCTCTTGCCGACAAAGCAAAAGAATTTTCGACCAATTATTTTACTTATTCCATTAACCAGGTAGAGCGTAGATTATTTGAAAAACCGGAGGCGGAAATGAAAAGTAAACTGGCAAAAGCAGGAATTGAATATGAAAAGTTAAGTGATAGTGAAAGAGTTGCTACAAGGTATTATCACTTTAGATTTGAGTATCTTGATGTTTATGCAAGTGTATTTCTTAGTGCACAAAAGTATGATTTCAAAAAATATAGCATTAGTGATATAATCTTGCATGCGCTTTATAAAACAGCCGGGTTTAATCCTGTTATGATAGTCTCAGAAAACAGATTTGGTTATAATTTTGATGAAGCAATATATCCTTCCGACTTAGAAATTATAAACTATTTACCTGAAATTAATGCCTTTTCTGCTTTTAATTCTTTATTTGATCTTCCTTTTAACGTTCCGGTAAACTTAGAAGGTTCAAAAAACAATAAACAATTTACATTCCGAAAGCCTGCTATTGTATCAGCTTCAGATATAGATAAATTCGCTAAAACAACGGAGAGCTCAGTCATTATACCCACAAGCAATTCGAAACAAAATGCAAGAATTGAAAAAATAAAGCTGTCATTAGATATAGGAAAAGCAAATATGAATTTGAACCGTACATCTGTTATAAAAGGGTTTTACAAAAAGGAGGTTCAGGAAAAGCTTTTGATATTTGAAGATTTTTACAATTATGAACGTAAAGCAATTGGGGAAAAGAATGATTTATTTGACAGGATAAAAATGGAAAAGAAAAATGAAAAAAATATTGAAGAAATCAAGAACGTTCTTGCGGCGGAACGAAAAAAACAGGAAAATGCATTTTTAGAAGAAGCAAAAAACTGGTTTGAACAGGAGATTACGGAATTAAAGGATTATAAAATTGAAAGCCCCGGTGTGCGGCACACTGCTCCTGATTTTATTTACAGTTCCACATTTAAGATGGATGGCCTTGTTAAAAAAGCCGGGAATAATTTTATTATTGAAATTGGCAAAATACAGGGAAGCCCGCTGACAATTAAGGATGAGCAGCGTAAAAGAGAATTGGATGTGTACATGCCTTTTGCCCGCAGTATTGAATATGAAATAGAGCTTGAAATACCGGAAGGCTATACTGCAGAAGGTGTAGAGGCGCTTAACTCAAAAGTGGAAAATGAAACAGGCTTTTTTATTACTGAAGCCACCAGCAATGGGAAAACAGTTAGTATTAAAATCAAAAAACATTACCTGCACAATTTTGAACCGGCAAAGAATTTTGAAAAAATGCTGCAGTTTCTTGATGCAGCTTCTAACTGGACGAATGCAAAGTTGCTGCTGAAAAAGAAATAGGAAGTAATTATTGATGATGTGCAAATCCCGCCTGTTTTGGCGGGATTTTTATTGATTGTGCGCCATGCATGCCATTGTTCTTTAAAGTTAAAGTCTTGAACAGGCCATCTAACGGGAACTGTTAATCCAAA
>JAIEQM010000035.1 GCA_019747705.1 Chitinophagaceae bacterium
GAGGCCATTGCAATAACTGAACACCCCATACAAAAGGCTTACCAAGTGCGCACGGAGTGGCAGCTTTTTGTAATACAGGTTCGACTGGTGTTTTCTGCATGCTTTATTAATCAAAGAACTGGGTATCACATTTAATATCTGTGAGAGTATCGGCTGTCCGGCAAAATTTTTATCTTTATCCATCATTAGTAAAGTTTTTGTGTGGTAACTCAAACTTAACTAATATCATGGGTGGTTCTAAAGAACTGCCCTTTTTTATTTATAATTTAGTCGGACAATAATGATAGGCAATTATTTTTGCTTTGTACTTATGTGTTTTCATCTTTATAAAATTTAAAAGAAGGGTATGGAAATACCCTTCAAAAATTAACTACTACTTCTTCCAGCCCCATGGGGCTTGAATACCCTTTACACCAACTTCGCCTTTGGATTTTACTCCACTTGGAGTAACAGAACCTCCACCTTTTGTTGTTGGTTTGGCTTTTTTGTCCCAGCCAGCAGCTTCAGCAGCCATGTCAAACTCTAAACGCTCTTTAAGTTCTTCAACTTTAAAGTGTTCGAGTAAATCCATGTAGTTGTCTTGTTTTTTCATAACGAGTATTTAATGTTAATAATGAGCCCACTACGGTCAGGCTGTTACCGAGTAACTGTTTGTTTGAAATGACCAGTTCTCAAATCATTTATGAGATTAACCAGAGTTATCTAAAAATTATTGAGTAGTTCACAACTGCATTGCTTGCAACGCTTAGTTTTATAAAAAACATCCCTCGCTGCCCTGACTGTTCCATTGAATTTTATTGTTTGAATCATTGTTGAATAATGTTTAACTGCCGGGCACTATCCTGAGTTTTGTAACTCAGGATTCTTTTACTGTTGCATTTCACTGGCTTTACGATTATAACTTTTGATTGACACTCTTCGTTTTTTTCTAGTGCCCATTACGCAAAATGATTTATAACAAGCGAGACTGTTATAGGTTCAAAAAACTCAGAAATATAGCCAGAAGTTGTTCCCCGCTTTTGTATAAAGAATAATCAACCACTCTTTCCCCCCGCCACCCATCAAAAACATTTTGCCACTCCCCTTTGTTTCCCCAACTTCACCGCTCTAAAAAACCAATTGTATGAGAAAATTTCTTCTGTTATGCATCCTCAGCATGAGCATTCTTGCACAGGCACAGGTAAAACCGGAACAATTTAAAAACATGAAACCCCGCAATATCGGCCCGGCCGGTATGAGCGGACGTGTTACGGCTATTGATGCGCTGTACAGCAACCCCGAAGTAATTTTTGTGGGCGGCGCCAGTGCCGGTGTGTGGAAAACGGAAAACGGCGGCGCTACCTGGACCACTTTGTTTGATGAGCAACCCGTAATTAATATCGGTTCCATTAAAGTAGAGCAAAGCAACCCCTCTGTTATTTGGGTGGGCACAGGTGAGGGTAACCCCCGCAACTCTTTAAACCTGGGCGAAGGCATTTATAAAACCCTTGATGGCGGTAAAACATGGAAGTGCATGGGTCTTGAAAAAACAAGAAACATTCACCGCATCATTATTGATCCAACGAATCCCAACACGGTTTATGTTGCAGCTATCGGTAACCCGTATGGTATTCATGCAGAACGTGGTGTGTATAAAACCACCAACGGCGGTGAAACATGGGAGCGTATTTTATATACCAACGATACTACAGGTTGTGCCGAATTGGTAATGGATCCTTCCAACCCCAATAAGTTAATCGCCAATATGTGGCAACACCAGCGCAAGCCCTGGAATTTTAACAGCGGTGGCCCCGGCAGTGGTATTTATATAACTGTTGATGGCGGCAAAAACTGGAAGAAGCTGAGCAAAGATGATGGACTGCCTGCTGATCCGATCGGCCGTTGCGGTTTGGCCTTTGCACCTTCACGCCCCAATAATGTGTATGCAAAAGCAGAAGCTACCAAGAATGGTTTTTATAAAAGTGAAGACGGCGGTTTTACCTGGAAGCTGGTCAACAGTGATCCTGCACAGGTAACAGATCGTCCGTTTTATTACAATGAAATTTATGTAGATCCTAAAAATGAAAACCGTATTTATGATGTGCACTCCACCATTACGATGAGTGAAGATGGCGGAAAAAGTTTTACTACATTAATTCCTTACAACGGTATTCATCCGGATCATCATGCATGGTGGATTCATCCCACCAATGAAAATTTAATCATTGAAGGCAATGATGGTGGTATCGGCATCAGTAAAGACCGTGGTAAAACATGGAAGTTTGATGAGCAGTTACCATTCGGACAATTCTATCATATTAATGTAGATAATGAAATTCCTTACAATGTAATGGGCGGCTTGCAGGATAACGGAAGCTGGCGTGGCCCTGCTTATACATGGATTGATGGCGGCATCCGCAATTACTATTGGGAAAGTTTGTGGGGTGGTGATGGTTTTGATGTAGTGCCTGACCCTACTGACAGCAAATGGGTATATGCCATGAGCCAGGGCGGAAGTGTGGGTCGTTACAATGTTACCACCGGTCAGCAGGAGTTCATACGGCCACCAGCACCCGAAGCAAGATTCAAAATGCGTTTTAACTGGAACAGCGCCATTGCATTGGATCCGTTTGATAAGAACACCGTTTACTACGGAAGCCAGTTTGTAAACAAGAGTACAGATAAAGGAACCACATGGACGATTATTTCTCCCGATTTAACCACCAACAATCCGGAGCAGCAAAAAGAAGAAACAGGCGGATTGACTTTGGACATCACCGGTGCAGAAAACTTTAATACCATTATGGCCATTGCGCCATCCACCAAAAACAGAAATGTAATTTGGGTGGGCACGGATGATGGCAATGTACAGCTCACACAGGATGGCGGAAAAACATGGACCAACTTCCGTGGAAAAATTCCGGGTATGAATACTGGTGCATGGATTACACAGGTACAGGCCAGCCGTTATAATGAAGCAGAAGCATTTGTGGTTTGTAATGATTACCGCCGTGGTGATTTTTCAATTACCGTTTTCCGCACCAAAGATTTTGGAAAAACATGGGAGAACATTGCAGCCAATAAAGGATTGAAAGGTTATGCGTTGTGTATGCTGCAGGATCCTGCAGAACCAAATCTTGTATTTATAGGAACAGAACAGGGTTTGTGGGTGAGTTTTGACAATGCAAAAACATTTCAGCAGTGGAAGAATGGTTATCCAAGCGCATCCACTTATGATTTAGCCATCCAGGAACGTGAAGCAGATTTGGCCATTGCAACATTTGGTAGAGCGTTATGGATTCTGGATGATATTCGTCCGCTGCGTGCCGTAGCCAAAGCTAACGGAGCCAATCAGGCGAATAAAATAAAAGTGTTTGAAGCGCCCACTGCTTACCAGGCCAATTATAAAAATGCACCTGGTTATGAATGGAGCACATGGGGATTGTATGAAGGTGAAAACAGAAGAAGAGGAGCGATGATTTCATTCTTTGTGAACAACGCTTCGTCTGCCGTAGCTTCAGCAGAGGCAGACAAAGATACGAGCAAAACAAAAGCCCCCTCCTCCGCTGAAGCTTCGGCGGGCAGGGACAGTGCGATGGTGAAGATTTTTGATGAGCAGAATAAACAACTTCGTTCCTTTAAAGTAAAAGCCGATAGTGGTTTCAACCGTATGTACTGGGGCTTTGATACGAAGGGAAGTCGTTTTCCTGGTAGTCCCAAGCCAAGACCCAATGCACCTGAGCAGGGCGGTGGCTGGCCGGTATATCCCGGCACTTATAAAGTAGTTGTTGCCTTGGGCAAAGCAAGCGACAGCACCATGGTAAAAGTAGAAGGCGACCCACGTGCACCCATTACAAGAGAAGTATATGATGCGAAGAAGAAAATGGCTGACAGATGGCAGGTTGCTGCAGATAAATTAACAGCGGTGCTGGATAAAGTTGCAGATGCTGAAGAAACATTAACCAAGATGGATGCACAGTTGCGTGGTGTGGAAGGAAAAGAAGCAGACAGTTTGCGCAATGAAGCCAGGAAGATTCGTGATGAAATCAAGAAGATACGTGAAAGCATCAGCGGCCGCAGTGCAGAGAACAAACAGGGCATTACCCGTTTTGCTGATATCACCACCCAAAGCATTTTGCAAAATGCCCGTGGTGAAATTGGAAACAAACTGGCAGCACCCACTGCACAAACAGAACGTTTGATAACAGAAGCAGAAACAGCAGTGACTGAAAGTGTGAACCGTATTAATGAATTTATGAGTACAAAGTGGGCGGCTTACAGAAAGTTAGTAGAGAGTATGCCAGTGAAGTTGTTTAAGGATTGAGCTAAGAGATTAAAGAGGGAAAAGAGTAAAAGAGAGGGCCGCAAGCGGTCCTCTCTTTTTGGAATGTGCGCCATGCATGCCATTGTTCTTTAAAGTTAAAGTCTTGAACAGGCCATCTAACGGGAACTGTTAATCCAAA
>JAIEQM010000153.1 GCA_019747705.1 Chitinophagaceae bacterium
TTTTTGACTCATTTTAATCCTGTTTTTTATTGACTTATCCCGTGTTTGGGAGTCAACCTATTTCAGGACTATACAATTTCATTAAGTTAATCGTCACCCCCGACCGCAGGGAGAGGTCTCATAAATTTCTTGCTGTACAAATTTTATGAGATGTCTTCCCGCAAAAGCGGGACAAGCTGTTCCCCGATATGACGAAACGCTTAACTTAATGACATTGCCCTTCGGGAGTTAGGGGACTTTACTCGTCATCCGCACTACAGGAATAATCATTTCCTCAAGACTCACACCGCCATGCTGAAATGTATTTCTGTAATAATTGACATAATAATTATAGTTGTTGGGATAACAGAGAAATACATCCTCCCTTGCAAAAATAAATGAAGAGTTAACGTTGGGTACCGGCAATCCTGCTTCTTTGGGATCACGAAATGCCAGTACATCCTTGGCATCATAATTTAAATTGCGGCCATGTTTGTAGCGGATGTTGGTGGTGGTTTCTTTATCACCAATTACTTTAGCGGGTTTTTGTACACGCATGCTTCCATGATCCGTACCCAGAACAATATTGATTTTTTTATCAGCAATTTTTTTCAATGCCTGGTACAAAGGAGAATGTTCAAACCAACTGGCGGTAATACTGCGGTAACTTTTTTCATCATTGGCCAGCTCTTTCAGCACTTCCATTTCAGTACGTGCATGGCTGAGCATATCCACAAAATTGTAAACAATCACATTAATGTCGTTATTCAAAAGATTATGGATATTGTTCACCAGGTCCTGCCCTGCCTGGTGGTTCAGCACTTTGGTAAACGATACTTTTAAATCGCCTTTGCCCAAACGTTTTAACTGTTCACGGAAAAATTCTTCCTCATGTAAATTTTTGCCGCCTTCGTCATTATCATTCTTCCACTGCTGCGGAAATTTCTTTTCAATATCAATGGGCAGTAAGCCGCTGAAGATGGCATTGCGGCAGTATTGTGTTGCGGTTGGTAAAATGGAATAAAATGTTTCTTCTTCAGCAATACGGAAAATTTCTGCAAAAATGGGTTGAATGGTTTTCCACTGATCAAACCGCAGGTTATCAATCAAAATAAAAAATAAAGGCACTCCTTTTTCAGCATGCGGCAATACTTTAAACTTTAATAAGGTATGGCTCATTACCGGCGCTTCGGTGGCTTTGGGGTTGAGCCACTGTGTGTAATTTTTGGAGATATACTTAAAGAATTCGTTATTAGCTTCATCTTTTTGCGATTGCAGTATTTCACTCATCTCCGGGCTGTCGGCCTTGCTCATTTCCAGTTCCCAGTACACTAATTTTTTATAAATATCCATCCACTCATTGTAGTTGGGATTACTGTTGAGCGCCATAAACAAATTGCGGAACTGCTGCTGGTAGGCGGATGTTGTTTTTTCACTCACCAGCCGTTTATTGTCAATAATTTTTTTTAAACTGAGTAACACCTGGTTGGGGTTAACAGGTTTAATTAAATAATCACTGATTTGCGAACCAATGGCATCATCCATTAAATTTTCTGTTTCATTTTTGGTGATGAGCACCACGGGTATAGATTGATTCACTTCTTTGATCTTGGCCAGCGTTTCCAAACCCGTAATGCCGGGCATGGTTTCATCCATCAGCACCACATCCACCGGGTTTTCTTTTACATAATCAATAGCATCAAACCCATTGGTGAGTGTTTGCACTTCATAACCCTTATTTTCCAAAAACAATTTTTGTGATTGAAGGCTTTCAATCTCATCATCTACCCAGAGTATTTTAGCAACTGCCATTTTTGAATTACGATTTACGATTTTAGAGTTACGGTGTAAAGCTTATATTGCTCTGCTTTTTTATTGGCGGCAAAGTTTGTAAATGTATCGAATTCCTTCCCTTCTGTTACCTTTGATTTTTTGAGGGAGATATTTTAACAATTCAGTACAACCATGAAGTTCCGAAAGATCGTTAACGACCCCGTGTATGGTTTCATTACGTTTGATGATGAATTAATTTATAAAGTGCTCAGCCACCCCTGGTACCAGCGGCTGCGGCGTATTCATCAAATGGCACTCGCCCATTTGGTGTACCCGGGCGCTGTTCACACAAGGCTGCACCACAGTATGGGCGCCTATCACCTCATGTGCCAGGCTTTATCTGAGTTAAGAGGTAAAGGCATTGAAATAACTGCTGATGAAGAACAGGGCGCTAAACTTGCCATTCTCCTGCATGATATTGGTCACGGACCTTTCAGCCATGCTTTGGAGCATGTACTGATTGAAGATGTGCACCACGAAGAAATTTCAGTGCTCATTTTTGAACATCTCAACAAAGAATTTAACGGGGCGCTGAGCACTGCCTTAAGTATTTTTAAAGGCGCTTATCCCAAACTGTTTTTGCACCAGCTCATCAGCAGCCAGCTGGATGTGGACCGTATGGATTACCTCACCCGTGATAGTTTTTACAGTGGTGTGAATGAAGGGGTAATTGGCTATGATCGTATTATTAAAATGATGACGGTGCATAACAACGAAATTGTAATTGAAGAGAAAGGTGTTTATTCCATTGAAAAATTTTTAGTGGCACGCCGGCTCATGTACTGGCAGGCTTACCTGCATAAAACCGTACTGAGTGCAGAAAATATGCTGGTAAAAATTTTAGAACGTGCCAAAATCCTCGCAAGAGCTGATACTTCTTCTTTCTGCACCAATCCCATACTGGATGAATTTATAAGAACCACTGACTCTGCAGGTTTTATCCGTCAAAATTTGAACAAGTTCTGTTCCATTGATGATTATGATGTGCTCAGTTCCATTAAACTCTGGTCGTTGCACAGTGATAAAATTCTCAGCGCCCTCAGCACCATGCTCATTAACCGAAATATGTTAAAGACAAGGCTACAAATGCAACCCATTGATTCAACAGAAAAAGAAACCCTGCAGGTTAAAGCAGCGGAATGGCTCGGTGTTTCTGTCAAGGATGCATCGTTCCTGGTGTTTGACGGACTGGCGGAAAACCGCATGTACAATACAAGAAATGAACGGATTAATATTCTTTTCAAAGACGGAACGGTAAAAGATATTTCAGAGGTGGAATATGGATTGATTCACCTGGCAGGCAGCAGCCCGGCTCAAAAGTTTTACCTTTGCGCCCCGGGTGAAATTCTTAAAAAACCCGTTGCCAAATCATAAATGTTGTTTGGCAGCGTTTTTGGATTTACCTTTATTTAAATACCCCCAGGATACATGGAGTTTACAGCGCATCAGATTGCGGCAATTATAAGCGGAAAAATTGAAGGCAATGCCCAGGCGGCTGTTCATTCCTTTGGTAAAATTGAAGAAGCCCAAACCGGAGAGCTTGCTTTTTTAGCCAACCCCAAATACGAAGAATTTTTATACAGCACCAAAGCTTCGGTGATCATCATTAACGAAAGCCAGGAGCTGAAAGAAAACATCAGCGCCACACTTATTCGGGTGCCGGATGCTTATACTGCTTTTGCTACATTATTACAGACCTACGAAAAATTAAAGGCCGGTCAGTTGGTGGGCATACAGGAGCCTTCTTATGTTTCCAAATCAGCACAGTTGGGTGAGCAGGTATTTATTGGTGCGTTTAGCTATGTGGGTGAAAATGTAAAAATTGGTAAGAATGTAAAAATTTATCCGCACAGTTTTATTGGCAACAATGTGAGTATTGGTGATAATTGCACCCTGCACCCCGGTGTAAAAATTTATCATGACTGCAAATTAGGCAACCGTATTACGATTCATGCAGGTACTGTAATTGGTGGCGATGGTTTTGGGTTTGCCCCGCAGAATGATGGTACTTATAAAAAAGTACCACAGATTGGTAATGTTGAAATTGAAGATGATGTGGAAATAGGCAGCAACTGTTCTATTGACCGTGCTACTATTGGCAGCACCATCATTCACTCAGGCGCCAAGCTGGACAATCTTATACAAATTGCACATAATGTTGAAATAGGAACCCATACCGTTATTGCTGCACAAACCGGTGTGAGCGGCAGTACTAAAATTGGCAACAAAGTAATGATTGGCGGACAGGTGGGTATTGTGGGACATATTACTATTGCAGATGGAAGCCGTATTAATGCACAAAGCGGTGTAAGCAAATCCATGAAGCAACCCAACAGTGTGGTTACAGGATCACCTGCTTATGATTATACCAGCACCCTCCGCAGCCAGGCTGTTTTCCGCACACTCCCCGAAATGGAAAAACGCATTGCCGAACTGGAACAACTCATTAAACAGTTAATGGCAGAGAAAGAAAGTATTTAAAACAATACTCCGGTAATTTTTTTGAGATGTGGAAAAGTGTAAAATTAAACTACCACCTGCAAAGCAGGTGGATTTATGAGTGAAGCCATAGGCTAAATTCCAAGGTCGAAGTGAAACCCTGTTGGTTGCTCTCCTCTTTACGTTCTTCCGCTTCCTGATATTTCACATACCTTCTAATCATATCCTCAT
>JAIEQM010000154.1 GCA_019747705.1 Chitinophagaceae bacterium
TTGGCTTCTGTCATGGATTGGTAAGTTGGTTTACCAAATTTAGCCCTTTTTTTATTGCGACAATTTTAAATGCACCCGATCATTTGCTCCAGGTCCATAGAAATCTCTTAAGAGTTGAGTACCGCTTTAAAAAACTTACTACTTCACTTTAACTAGCTTTCTTTCGGAGTAATGGTACTCATATACAACGGAATTCATGATAGCTTCTCTTATTTTAGTACGCCGGAAATTATTTTTAAAAGCAAAATCCTTATTTGTAAATTCTAAAAATGACGGATCGTAGCCAAAGCGAAACTTTGGATTATCTCGCAGGATACACCAAAAAACATATGTTTTGTTGATTTGAGAAGTGAGATTAACTATAGAATCCAGTACAAAGTTTTGTCCATCAAAAACTTTTTTGCATTTTACTCTTATAATCAAACTTGTGTTCTTTTCTTTAATAATTCTTAAAGCCGTTATCCTAAAGCCACTATGATGAAAACTTGGAAGTTTGCTCATTTTTAAACGTGTTGCTTTAGAATTGGCATTCAATATAACTGAGTCTATTGTATCAAAATATATAATCGTACTTTCATTTTTAAAAGAATTAAATTTGTTAGCTCCAATTGTATAATCTAATAAATAAATAGTATCCATTGTTTGAGCCTGAAGATTGCCCATTGCACTATTAATCAAAAAAAAAATTGGTTAAGAAATAAATAACTAATCTACCCATACAAAATAATGATTTTCTGGTATTGGATCGTTTGCGCCTGACCCATAAAAATTTCTCAATAGCATGTGATTATTATTTTGAGATCCTATGATAGGATTAAATGTATTAAACTCACATTTCCCATTCATCCATCCTTCTGCTTTAAAATTCGCCAAAAAAGCAAGGCCTTTTTCCTTAGGAATGACAAAAGCTTCAAATTTAAATCCATCTATATCTTTGACATAGGAAGCTCTTACACTTACATCGTTAAAGGTTGTATATGTTCCTTTAATTGGTATAATAGTGGGCTTATTGCCATTAACATCTGGTATGCCGTTAACTATGGATTTGTAAGTTAGAAACCAAAGCCCAGATGTGCTTAATGAAGAGCTTTCAACATTAATTAACTCGTTATTATCCAATCTCAAACTATTATAAGGTATGAAAATCTTTAAACGTAACGTATCTCCTAATTTTATTCTCTCTGAATTTGGTTCAAGGTACATAAAGGCAGATAATGGATGATCTCTTAATACCGAACACTTTTTTTTACAACCTGCCAAATGGCAGGTTGTAAAAAAAGTAAATAAAAGGATTATAAACAGTTTCATTTAATTAGCATTATAAGCTGTAAAAAGGTTATTTAAAAACGCTGTTTGTGATGGTTCTCTCATTTGTAAATTCCATTTTAAGTGGTGCCATTCCTCGGGGCTGTGTATTAATCTTGGGGCATAACCAGAAACAGATTTTTGGGATGAGGATGCTTTTATTGATTGAACCTGATCCGTAATTGTTGTATTTGGAATAAATTCTAATGGAGTAGCATTCAAATCATCTAAATCATAGAACAATCCAACTTTATAATCAATTAGTTCATCCATTCCTTCATTCGGATTCCAGTTTTCAAGATAAATTCGATGACTGCTTAATCCGCCGGAAGAAATAACTCTCTTTCTCTGCTGATCTAAGATTGGATCGGCGTTAGATCCGTACCTTCTGTTTGCTAAAAAGTGACCATAATATTCCCCAAAACCATCAACCATGTTATAAAATTCTTTATCGGGTTTCGCAACACTGTAATATACACCAGCCAAAACTGTTGCGCTTATATTAATGGCAGAACTCCATGTTATCATTTTTCCCGTTTTAGGAACATACCACTGATCACCTTGATATAGAAACTTTAGTGCTTTCAATTCATACAAACCATTTTTAATAACAACGCCAAGTAATCCTGCTCCAGCATCAAGCCACTTGTCTTTCGCTTTAAAATAAAACTTCCACCTGTTTTTATTAAGGTTATCATCATTGTCGCTAATGGATTTAAAAGTACCTGCTTTAGCATAAGCAGCATAGTATTGTTGATTTATTTCATTACTGCTTAAGTTTTCATCAAGCGTATTGTATTTGTAAACAATATCCGGCTTTGCAAAGCTGAGTACGTTTTCAATGAATTGTAATCCCGCACCCACATAATTTTGTTTTACCAAATACAAAGTCATTTTACCAGCTTCAAACAACCAGTCACCTGGTCCTCTTTTTTTGAAAATATAATTCTGCATTGTAAGATCAGCTTCAGGCCCTCGGTTATTTTCATCACTCTTTTTTTGAAGATAAATAAAGAGCCTGTGACCTGTCATTCGTTTTACATCATCAACCGGAGATTGTTGGGCAAAATAATTATAACTGTGTATGGCGTGTCCTGCAAGCCAGTATTCAAATTCTTTTGTTTCTTTATTAGGATGTTTTTGAATGGTATGATTAATTGTGTTTAACGGGAAGTTGTATCTTCCTAAATTTTGTGAAAGTACTTTTAATGAAAGCCTAATTCTAAAAACATTTCTTAATGGCCTTATACTTACGCTTGGATTTCTGAATTTGAGTTTCACCTTAGTTCTTCCGGTAAAAAAGATAGGGCTCGCAAAATGTCCAGAGGCATCAGTGTATGTTGTACTTCTTCTTAAACCACGCTTTGCAATAACTCTTACATATTGTAATGGTTGGTTTCCGAGCTGTGTATCATGAATTTGTATGCCACCGCTTGGTTGTGCAAAGGGTGGGGTAGGGTTACCGCTGCCTGGTCCACCGGGGCCACCGCCACCTGGATCTCCCCCGCCACAATTTGGATCAGGAGGAATACATTGTAACTGTTGTGGTGTAGGGTCACAAAAACACTCATTTAAATTAGTAAGTTGTGAACCATTTTCTACTCTCGTCATTAAAACTTCCGGATTTCCGGAGTTTGGATGCAAACTGGTATAATGTCCACCTGCGGCAATACTTTCAGCCAACGCTTCCAGTATTATATCGTTATGTGGAAAGTGTAACTGCTCTAAAATGGCATAAGGAATACCTACAGGAAATTGAAAGCCAACAGGAACAGTTGTATAAAACTCCGGCATATCTTCTGCGCCCTTACCGGGTTGCTGGTAGTAATCTCCATCAGTAATTACCTCATAGTCTAAAGGATAATCATATAAATCCAAATCCATTGAATCTTCCAGCAATGCAAGCTGTGATTCGTTTACCGGGCTGAATTTTACATATAAATCCGTAACAGGTACAGTTACGAGGTTTGAGGCGTAATAAGTATTATATGCCTCTGTCATTACAGGTATTGAATATGGATTTGGCAGTTGCCCACCCAATATCATTGGTACTTCATCAGGATACTCTGATGGGTTCGAACCACCACCGTTTGTAGATAGCGGTTCAACTCGAGCATCATTATTTCGCTCTTCTGCCATATCAGCCACTTTTCTGTTTTGCACAAAAAATTCACTATCCAGTATTTTCTGAATATCATCTTTACTGGTGATGCTTACTGATTCGGGTTGGGGTTGTTTACTTTGTAAGTCATTCTTTTTACAACTATAAAGAATAATAACGGTTGTAAAGAAGAGAAAAAGCTGACTTAGAAACTTGAGAGAAAATTTAGATAATGATTGATGGGTGCTTTTTTCAGCACAATTGGTGTTGATGAATCTCATACAAAAGAGTGTTTTTAGTTTTTGAAAATAACTCAACTCTATTTTCACACCGGTTGTTTTTGGTTAAAGCAAGCAATTGATCAATACTTGACGCAAAAATAAACTTTTATAAATTTGGTTTTGTTAAAAGATGTTAAAGATTTTACTTTCATCGAATAGCTCAACTTATTAAGTGGTTTCCTTTAGCAAAAAAAGGCTGCCTATTGCCTTTAAAAAAAATGTAGAAATTATTTTCCCCCGCCACCCATCAAAAACATTTTGCCACTCCCCTTTGTTTCCCCAACTTCACCACTCTAAAAACCAATCTGTAATGAGAAAAATAATAGGTATATACGTTTAAGTCGCCCATTTTTATTTTCGGCAAAAAATTGGCTCGATAAAATAGCGATTTGTGATTTCCATCGTCTAATAGTAAATACATCAACAATGAGCTTTAAAATTATAAATAACGGCATTAGCGTTGCGTTATTATTCGAACAGATTCAATTGGTTATGATTTTGTTCTTTGAAATATTGTAATTGAGTTTGCTGAAACAGTTGATTTATGGGCATTTTTTCAAAAATTGAGATGCTTAAAACCTGTAAGATTTCGTAGAGGGATTGCTGCAGCATAAATTTCTTTTTGGCAATGGCTACTAAAACATATACAGAGACATTATTGTCCGACTAAATTATAAATAAAAAAGGGCAGTTCTTTAGAACCACCCATCATATTAGTTAAGTTTGAGTTACCACACAAAAACTTTACTAATGATGGATAAAGATAAAAATTTTGCCGGACAGCCGATACTCTCACAGATATTAAATGTGATAACCAGTTCTTTGATTAATAAAGCATGCAGAAAACACCAGTCGGACTTGTATTACAAAAAGC
>JAIEQM010000108.1 GCA_019747705.1 Chitinophagaceae bacterium
AACTGAGCTGATTAAGTTCAATAAAAATGAATCTGCGAATTGAAATGTGGAGAATACCGGATTCGAACCGGTGGCCTCTTGCATGCCATGCAAGCGCTCTAGCCAACTGAGCTAATTCCCCGTGTCTTATCTATTACTCTTCCATTGGCCTTCCCGCTTTCAGGCGGGACGCTCTGGCCAACTGAGCTAATTCCCCAGGGGCAGCAAATATAATTTGCTGACTTCTTATAATCAAAATTCATTTTTACTGCTTCACCGCTTCTTTCACCTCTTTTACTTTTTCTTTCAGCTTCGCTCCCACTTTGTTCACCTCTTTTTTAGCAGGCTCCACAATTTTCTTCCCGATCGTATCCGCCAGCCTTCCACCCTTGCTCTGCGCTGAATCTATTACCTCATTCATTTTAGACTGTGCTTTATCAACAACATTAGAAGTGTCAGCAGCTTCAGATGCCTCTGAAGTGGCAGCTTTTTCATTATCGGTTTTACTTTCCGTTTCGTTATTGCAGGCAGCTAATGCAGCAGCAATCATAAGAATACCCAGATACTTTTTCATATTTACTTTATTGGTGATCCGCAAAATTATTTCTTTCTGAAAAACAATCGCATCGGCACACCTTTAAAATTAAAGGCCAGGCGCAACTGGTTTTCAAGATAATTTTTATAAGGCTGTTTTACATCATCAGGATGGTTACAGAAAAAAGCAAATGACGGAACCGGTGTGGGCAATTGAGTTGCATATTTAATACTTACCGGCACACCACGCACCACCGGCGGGTGATAAGCATTAATGGCTTTCTGAACCGCTTCATTTAAATCAGAAGTGGAAATTTTACGTTCTTTGTTTTCCACAACCTGCAGCGCTGCTTCAATACCCTGCATCAATCGTACTTTCTCAACGGCTGAAATAAATAATACCGGTACGTCGTTAAAAGGAGCCAGCCGCTTTTTGAGTTCTTTTTCGTAGTCCCTTGCTGTATTGGTTTCTTTCGGCATTAAGTCCCACTTGTTAACCAGCACCACAATGCCTTTTCCTTTTTTTACAGCCAGCGAATAAATATTCAAATCCTGCTGTGTAATCCCTTTTTCGGCATCCAGTAACAGTAAACAAACATCCGCTTCATCCATGGCACGTATGGCACGTATTACACTGTAAAATTCAAGGTCTTCATTCACTTTTGTTTTGCGGCGGATGCCTGCGGTATCAATCAGGATAAATTCCTTTCCGTATAAATTGTAATGCGTGTGGATGGTATCACGTGTAGTTCCTGCCACATCACTCACAATGGTTCTTTCTTCTCCCAGCAATGCGTTGAGCAAAGATGATTTACCAACATTCGGCTGACCAATAATAGCTATTCGTGGAATATGTTTTTCTTCTTTATCAGCAGCATCTTCAGGAATCAATTCTGAAATGGCATCCAGCAGTTCACCGCTGCCACTCCCCGTCATGCTCGACAGGAAAAATATCTTTTCAAAACCAAGAGCATAAAACTCACTTGCTTCCAGCAAGCGGTCGTGATTATCAACTTTATTAATGGCTAAAAAAACAGGCTTCTCAGCCCTGCGTAATAAATCAGCCATAGCTTCATCCAAATCTGTAATACCTGTTGCAGCATCACACATAAACACAACAGCATTGGCCTCATCCAGGGCAATTTTCACCTGCTTGCGAATTTCTTTTTCAAACACATCATCACTGCCGGGCACAAAACCACCTGTATCCACCAGGTTAAAGCTTTTGCCATTCCAGTCAGCAATCCCATATTGCCGGTCACGGGTAACACCACTCTGGTCATCCACAATAGCCTTTCGTTCCTGCAGCAGCCGGTTAAAAAACGTACTCTTTCCCACATTGGGCCGGCCCACAATAGCCACTGTAAATCCACTCATAAATTAAATGTAAAGGCGGCAAAAGTAACGAATAAATAAAGAATAGCTTGGGGCTTTGTGCTTTTAATTGTTTATCAGCAGCAGTTCCGTGTTTCGGCTCCGCTTTGCTCCGGTAACGCAGGAGCGTTACTCCCCTTCAGCCACGGCAGCCCGTGAGCAAATCATCATTGTTCATCATCAATCAAACATGCTCCCGGCTCACAATTTATCTGAAAAAGAAGGCTTAAGTGCCTCCCTGCTCTTTAACTGAATTATAATATTCAATAAACTTTACTACATCTTCTTCCTTTCGCAAATCAAGTTTATTCTGGTTTATCCAGGCCTTCAAACTGTAAGCACCGGGTAATAAGGAAAACAATAACTCTTTATTGAGCTTCTTCACTCGTTCTACTTTATTATTAAACTGTAAAAAATAAAAATCATCATCTGCAAAATAATACCGTTTTTGTGTACCAAAAAGAGAGTCGGCCACCTTCATCTCACGTTTGGTGTATTTAATTAAAATAGCTTTACCAGCATGAAACACACGTACATAATCATTTACTTTTTTATCATATGCATAAATAAAAGGCATGAAGCTTACAAATACCGCACGCACATTAAAACTCACTGTATCAGTATGGATCACCACTTTACGAACCAAATCATCAGCCACCACTAATGGCTCGTTATTTTTCAGGTAGTATAATTCACCTGTAGCGAGGTTCAGCTTTACAGGCATACGTCCAATTATATCATAATTATTATCATAAAGTGTTGCGGGGCGCCAGTCATCATCCCAAAAAGGAGAGCCTTTTATTCTTGCATAAGGAACATCTTTATACAACCCCTCTGTACCATAAAAAGTACCCATATGCGTATTGCCTTTGCCTATCGGTTGGAGTTCAAAAAAAACCTGCGCCTTACAGTAAATTGAAAAACAAAGGTGAAAAGCCAGTAAAAAGAGTGTTGTCTGTTTTGCGTGTATCATTTCTCTGTCACTTTTGAGAATTATAATATTCAAGAAATTTTACTACATCTTCTTCTTTTTTAAGATTGATCCTGTTTGCAGCAATCCATTCTTCATAAACCGATGCACCCGGAAGAAGTTGTAACAAGGCATCTTTATTTAATCGCTTTATTTCTTCCGCTTTATTATTGAACCATAAATAATAAAACGTTTCGGATTTAAAAAAATATCTTTTTTGGGTACCAAAAGCGCTGTCAGCAGTTCCAATATTCCTTCTTTCATATTTGATAAGAGCAGCCTTGCCCTGGTTCATTACACGTACATAATCATTTACCTTTTGCTTGCCCACATAGATATATGGAAGATAGCTTACAAATATCGAAACAGGCTCCAGGCTGAATGTGTCTTTTAAAAAAACAACCTTGCGAATCTGCTCCGGATCCAATGCAAGTTCATTACCCTTCTTATCCATATAGTGAACAGACGAATAATTGAGATTGAGTTTCACAGGTATCCTTCCCAATAGTTTATCATTACCGTCATAGAGGGATGCAAATATCCACGCATCATTCCAAAAACGTGAACCGGTTATGCGGTAAGCGGGAATGCCTTCTGCAAGCCCGGGCATGTCCCCTTTATAAAATACTATATTATTGGTAACCGCTTTCCCGATTGCATCACTTAAATTGGTAATAACTGATGAAGCATTGGAATTAATTTGAGCAGGCACACCAACTTGCCCATATATTTCAGAACAACAAGAAAATAAGAGGACAAAAAGAATAATTTTAGTGTTCATTTGAGCCTGCTTTAAAATTGTATCTAAAAATAGCCATATTCCTTTAAAAACAAATCGTTATCTCTCCATTTGGGCCGCACTTTTACAAACAATTCCAAAAACACTTTTGAGCCCAAAAACTTTTCAATATCCACCCGTGCGCTGCTGCCAATCTGTTTAATCATTTGCCCGCCCGTACCAATCAAAATGGCTTTCTGGCTTTCCCGGTTTACAATAATATCCGCCGTAATTTTTATTAGCGTTTGCTTTTCTTTAAACTCCGTTACCAATACAGTTGTATGATAAGGTATTTCATCTTCAAACAAATCAAATATTTTTTCCCGTATCAGCTCGCCCACAAAAAAACGGGTTGATAAATCGGTGAGTTGATCTTCTTCAAAGAATGGTTCGCCCTCCGGCAATAATTCAACAATCTCTTTCAGGAATTTTTCCTGCTTAAAACCCGTTAATGCAGAAATGGCAATTACTTTTTTACAATAGGGCCTGCTTTCAAAGAAGGACTGTGCTTTTGTTGTTAAAGCTGCATCACTTTTATCAATTTTATTGAGAACAACTATACAGGGTACAGTTAATCTTAATGAAGTAAACAATTCATCGTTTTCTTCAAGGCTGTCTTTTATGTCCACTATGAGTAATGCAATATCTGCATCTTCCAGTGCGGACTTTACACTATGCATCATTTTTTCCTGGAGCCTGTATTTGGGATCAATAATGCCGGGAGTGTCAGAAAAAATGATTTGATACTCTTTAGTGGTAAGGATGCCCTTAATTCGATGCCTTGTTGTTTGCACTTTAGGTGATACAATTGCCAGTTTCTCCCCCAGTAAAGCATTCATCAGTGTGCTTTTCCCCGCATTGGGTTTACCAAATATGTTTACAAAACCAACTTTCATTACAATTCTAATGTACGCTAAAATAAAAAGAGGTTGTTTCATTTTTTTGAAACAACCTCTGTGTTAGTTGCGAAGGGGAGGATCGAACTCCCGACCTTCGGGTTATGAGCCCGACGAGCTACCGCTGCTCTACTTCGCGGAGTGGAGCGCAAATGTAAGGCATATCTGCTTTGCTGCCAAACAAAAAAGCAAAACTTTCGTTTTGCTTTTTTATATGTGCGCCATGCATGCCATTGTTCTTTAAAGTTAAAGTCTTGAACAGGCCATCTAACGGGAACTGTTAATCCAAA
>JAIEQM010000104.1 GCA_019747705.1 Chitinophagaceae bacterium
TAAGCATACTATGACAAACCCTCACAGGTCTTTGCAGAGCGTTTATACAATACAGAAAAGCTAACCAGACCTGTGAGTGTTCTGCGACATTTTAAACTGAACTTATCAGTAGTATATGATCGAGGCCATCATTACCTGTAAAAATTGCGGCAATTTTTATTGCGCTGCATTTTCTGATCATTCCTTTTCTTTCATTTCTTGCAGAGCTGATGAATAAAAACCGGGCTTCTTTTTTTAGGGATGATAATTACTGGCTGGGCTATTTCATAACAGCCCTTGATTTGCTCATTGTTTCGGTTGCGTTCAAAAGGTTTTACAAACAGAAATGGGTTTGGACGGTTCCGAAAGCCATCATTTATATTTTGGTTTTTGGAGAAGTTATTATCTACCTGTACCGTGTATTGGTTTTAGTTGTTACTTTGGCTCTTACTTAAAACTTTATAAAAATGAAATGCCTATATTCAAAAGCATACAAACCTGTAAAAGATTATGGGCATACTATCTTACAAATATTTTAAATAAAAAATAAACAGATGAAACTACTCGAAGGAAAAGTTGCCATTGTAACCGGTGCTGCAAGAGGCATTGGTGAAGCGGTGGCCATTAAGTTTGCTGAACATGGCGCTAATGTTGCATTTACGTTTGTGAGCGACAGCAGTAAAGAAAAAGCAGCAGCGCTTGAAGCCAAACTGACTGGCCTTGGCATTCATGCCAGGGGATATCAAAGCAATGCAGGTGATTTTGCTGCCTGTGAAACTTTTGTGGCAGATGTGCTGAAAGAATTTGGAACCGTTGATATTTGTGTAAACAACGCTGGCATTTCAAAAGATAATTTACTGCTGCGAATGACTCCCGGGCAATTTGAGGAAGTTATTAAAGTAAACCTCAACTCTGTGTTTTACATGACCAAGCAAATCATCAAACCCATGATGAAAGCAAGAAGCGGTTCAATCATTAATATGAGTTCTGTTATTGGTGAAATGGGAAATGCAGGCCAGAGCAGTTATGCCGCCAGCAAAGCAGGTGTAATTGGTTTTACAAAAAGTGTGGCCAAAGAGTTGGGCAGCCGCAATATTCGTTGCAATGCCATTGCACCTGGTTTTGTAGAAACAGATATGACGAGTTATTTAAAAGAAGGTGAAGCGGCAGATAAGTATAAAGCCGGAATCCCTTTGGGTCGTTTTGCAAGTGCTGAAGATATTGCCAATGTTACTTTGTTTTTAGCAAGCGATTTAAGCAGTTATGTTACCGGACAAACCATCAGCGCCTGCGGCGGGTTGAATATCTGATAAAACAATGTTCGATAAAATACAGAGGTGTGCATTGCACACCTTTTTCATTAGATTGCATCAATAATGAAACCATTTGAGAAAATATTATTTGATAATAAAGAGTGGGCGGCCAAACAAATAGAAGAAGACCCTGATTATTTTAACCGGCTGGTTGAAATTCAAAATCCTGAAATTTTGTGGATTGGTTGCAGCGACAGCAGGGTTCCCGCCGATAAAATTACCGCTACCAATCCCGGTGAAATCTTTGTGCACCGCAATATTGCCAACATGGTAGTGCATACGGATTTGAATCTATTAAGTGTTCTTGATTATGCAGTTGAGATATTGCACGTAAAACATATTATTGTTTGTGGCCATTATGGGTGCAGCGGTGTTAAAGCAGCTTTATCCCATCACAACATGGGTATCATCAATAAATGGCTGCGGAATATTAAAGATGTGTACCGCTTTCACCAGCAAGAAATTGATTTGATTGCTGATGAAGAGCAGAAAGTAAACCGCATGGTGGAACTCAATGTACAGGAGCAGGTAATGAACCTGGCCAAAACTTCTATTGTACAAAAGGCATGGAAACACAACCAGCAACCGCATTTGCATGGTTGGGTATATGGTTTAAGTGATGGGCTGCTCAAACCCGTTTTTGAATTATCGCCCGGGGCGCCTATGGATCATATATATGAGTACGATGATTTGTGATGACAGGAGTTTGAAAAAGCGCAAAGAGAAAAAAGAAGTGATACCATGTTTCAGGAAAAACACACCAATGTTGATCGGTGTTTAATAAAATTTCTTCTAAAAATTATTTACCAGCCACCAGTATAAAGGGATTCCAATAGTAATATTCAGTGGAAACGTAACACCCAATGCCATGGGGATATACAAACCGGGATCAGCTTTGGGCGCCGCTAAACGCATGGCGGCCGGAACAGCAATGTAAGAAGCGCTTGCAGCAAGAATGGCAATTAAAAAACGGTTACCCGGCTCAATATGAAACAAAGATGTAATGAGAATGGATAACAATGCATTGAACGGCGGCATCAATAAACCAAACAGCGTAACAAACCAGCCATAGCTGCGGAATGCTTTGAAACGTTTGGCCGCAACCATTCCCATATCTAATAAAAACACGGCAAGGAAGCCCTTGAAGATATCAGAAGTAAATGGTTTGATGCCTTCAGCCTGTTTGGTATCTGCAACAATACCAATGATGAGGCTTCCCATAATCATGAGCACACTTCCATTGGTTAACGCATCATGCACAATATAACGCATGCTCTGATGTTTTTCTTTATGCTCATCAAATTTACGAATGAGCATTACACCAATAATGATAGCCGGCGCTTCCATCATAGCCATTGCTGCCACCATATGCCCGCCATAATGCACTTGTGTTGCTTCCAAAAAACCTGATGCTGCAACAAATGTTACGGCACTTACACTTCCGTAAGCTGCAGCAACAGCTCCTGCATCATAAACATTCAGCTTACGTTTGAGAATAAAGAAAGAGTACAAGGGTACTAATGCCGCCAGTGTTAAAGCAACAATTAAAGTAATAATAATTTCAGTGGTGAGGCCGCTGTGTGCCAGCTCCTGTCCGCCTTTAAACCCAATGGAGAACAACAGGTATAATGAAATGAATTTTACAGAACCCGGCGGAATTTCCAAATCACTTTTTACAAGAGCAGCAATAACACCCAGTAAAAAAAACAGCAGAGTAGGGTTGGTGATATTACTGATGAGTATTTGTGTATCCATTTTTACAAGGCAGTTTGTTTCTTTCTGCGAAGAAAGGTTTAAAGTAAATAACAGATGTTTCTGCAGAACCGGCGGTGGCTAAAGATAATGAATCATCCACCAGAAAAGCGGAATACCCACCACCAGCACAAATGGAAATGTAATAACCAGTGCCATAGGTACATAAATACCCGGGTCAGCTTTGGGTGCAGCTATACGCATGGCTGCCGGTACTGCTATGTGTGATGCTGATGCGCTGAGAATAACCAGCAAAAAACGATTGCCTTCATTCATATCAAATAATCCTGTAATGGCAAATGCCAGCAGGCCGTTTAAGAGCGGCATTACTATTGCAAAGAGCGAAACAAACCAGCCGTTTTTAATAAATGCCCGGAAACCTTTTGCAGCCAGTATTCCCATTTCCAGCATAAACAAAACCAGAAACCCTTTGAATATATCAGTGGTAAATGGTTTAATATCTTCAGCATGCTGCGGGCTGGTGAGCAAACCCACTAACAAACTGCCGAGCAATATATATACAGATGCATTGGTAAATGATTCATGAATGATATGACTAAACCTGTTATGACCATTTTCTTTTTGCTCAAACTTGCGGATAAGTATTACACCAATAATAATAGCCGGGCTTTCCATTAACGCCATACAGGCTACCATGTGCCCGCCAAACTCTATATTTTCACTTACCAAAAAAGAAGCGCCCACAATAAATGTAACAGCGCTCACACTTCCGTAGCAGGCAGCAACCGCCCCTGCATTACTTACTGACAATTTTTTTCGCAGAATAAAAAAAGAATAAAGCGCAACAAAAGCAGACAGGAATACTGCAAGGATTAAGGTGCTGAAAACTTCTGTAGTTATACCTCCATGTCTTAACTCCACGCCTCCTTTAAAACCGATGGCAAATAAAAGATAGAGTGATAAAAACCGGGAGATGGCATCCGGTATTGTTACATTGCTTTTTACCACCACGGCCAATGCGCCGAGTATAAAAAATAAGAGCGTTGGATTGGTAATGCTGCTGATGAGTATTGACGTATTCATGAAGAGTGTTGTGTGTGCGGCAAATCTAAAGCAATAAATAAAACTATGCTTCAATCTTTATGTTTCTTTTTTTGATATAGGCATGCCAGAGGATCATAGCAGCAATGGTGCGGTAAGGCCGCCAGGGTTCTGCTATCTCCGGCATTTCTTCTTTGCTGATGTGCGGGTGCAGTTGTTTGGTTTCTTTTAATGAGTTGACGAGTGCAATATCTCCCAATGGAAATAAATCTGTTCGTTGCAATGCATGCATGAGGTACACATCAGCCGTCCAGTTACCAATACCTTTTATTGAAGTGAGATGTGTACGCACTTCATCATCGTTCATCTCCGGAAACTTTTTCCAGGGCAGGGTTTTATTGGCAAATGCTTCAGCCAGGTTTTTTGCATAGCCCTGTTTTTGCCGGGTGAAATAACATTCACGCAACTCTTCATTGCTCATTGCAAGAATTTTTTCAGGCGTCACCCTTCCTATTCTTGATTTGAGTTTTTTGAATGCAGCAAACGCCGCAGCAAGCGAAACTTGTTGTTCAAGAATCGTAAGAATAAGTGTTTCAAAACCCTGCTTACGTGTCCACATCGGTGGATAGCCATGCTGGGTGATGATGGATTTAAGATGCTTATCTTTTTTTGAAAGATGATTGCAGATTGTTTGAAAATTATCAGAGGAAAAAATTTGAATCATGAGCTAAGAGTAACTAAGAGTGAAAGGAGTAAAGGAGGGTGAACTAGGAGTAACTAAGAGTGAAAGGAGTAAAGGAGGGTGAACTAGGAGTAACTAAGAGTGAAAGGAGTAAAGGAGGGTGAAC
>JAIEQM010000024.1 GCA_019747705.1 Chitinophagaceae bacterium
AGACTCAATTACAATATTTCAAAGAGCAAAATTCTAATCAATTGAATTTGTTCGATTTATAACGCAACGCTAATGACAAAATATCATTGGTTTTGAAAATGCAGCAAATATGGATGAACTGCCCGCAACAGGCGCTTATGTAATTGCATTGCCTATGAAAATAAAAGGCGGTGCCGGCGGGCCGTTACGGATTGCTGCATGGATACCTTCAACAAAATAAAGTATGCTTAAGATTTACATCATTGGAATTGCCATACTGCTTATTGCCATTGTTGCAAATGTATTGGCAGGTATTTTGGGTTTGATGAGTTGGTATGATGCTGTTACATCGTTACAAAAACAAGGATGGGCTGCATTAAAGGAGTGGAGATTGATGGATTATATTTGGCTTTTTGCAGTATATCCGTTTATTCTGGGGCTGGGATATGTTGCTGGTAACTGGTTGTATCAATTGTTCAGCAAATAAAAAGGAGGCGCCACAGGCCCCTCCTTCTGCATTACCCATTCAATAAGTTTATAACGAAATACCAACTCCAAGTTGAATCCCCTGGTTTCTCCATTTTTCACTATTGCCCACATCACTGATATTATTCAAACCAATTACATAACGACCATAGAGGCGCAGTTTCAGAATATTTAGCTGTATACCGGCCAGCATTGAAAGATCGCCTTTCTTAAATGCTTCCTGTCCGTTTTGAAGAAGGTTTTTGTTTTTATCAAGCAATATCCCGAATTGCGGGCCGGCCTGCAGTGTAATCAATTTAGATGGTTTGTAATTTAACAATACAGGAACGCTGAGGTAGTTCAGCTTAAGGTTATTGAAATTGCTTTGACTGGAAATGTTTTGATAAATGGCTTTAAACCCTGAAACGGTATCAGCACTTATCTGGTTCCATAAAACTTCGGGTTGAATACCCCATTTTTTATTGAGCTGCAATTCCACAAAACCACCAAGATGATAGCCGAGTGTATAGCTTTGATTAAAACCCTTTCCATCAATTTTACCCATATTGGCGCCGAGCTTGGGGCCAAATTTAATTCCCTGTGCTGATGCACCTATACTGAAGATGCATACAGCGAAAATGATAAGATACTTATTCATGCTAATTGTTTTTAGTTGTTATACAACGTTCTAATAGAGTGCCAACCACAGGATATGGCTGATAAAATAATGTTAATAGCGCTTGCTTAAAACATAAAGCCTGTTCTTACAGCATAGTACACATTAAAATTATTGCTGCTGCTCTTTGTATAATAATCAAAATACACCTGGGGATTGAGATAAAATTTATTTACATACCAGTATAAATCTGCATTGATACCCAGCGACTGTAAGCCAAAACTGTTGTTGGATGAAAGATCATTACGCAGGCGCTGTGCCAGTCTTGGCCTGCGCATCAATAATCGCTGGCTGGTATTTACAGTATAACGGTTGGATGCAAACAGCATTAAAAAAGCCGGATAAAACATAATGTAATCCTTCTTGCCAAATCCCTTCCACGCAAACTCTCGTTGCAATGAAGGGATAAGGCTGAAATCAGAAACTTTTATTGAAAGTGTATCAGGCTTTTGTATCAACGGAGATTTAAACACCTCTTTAAAACTGCCATTGGCAAAGCCCATTGATAAAGAGGGCCGGTAATTACCTTTTACATAACGTATATAGCTGAAAAAATCATTTTGGTAAGGCGTGGTATATTTCGAATTTTCTTTACGCCCAAAATAACGGGTATATGAAAAACCAAAATTGATGTTTTTCCCTTTTGTATAATCATAAGTGGGTGTAATGGTATGCTGAATTATTTCACTGGAACTTCCTTCCAGCGAAAGAAAGTTATTGTATAAAATTCCCAAACCGCTTTTATGCTGGTAGCCTATTTCCGGCATGAGGTTTAAAGAAGCTGCCGATTGCTGTGCATTTAATGCAATATTTCTTAAACTGAACTGCTGGTTGCCAATACCTGCACCAAAATAAAAATAACTTTTGGGGGCATTTACAGAATCGAGCAGGGAAAGAAACTCATCAATGGCTCTTTCAACAGAATCTTTATTAATAACGGTTGAATCTTTTTGCTGGGCATGTATATGTGTGCATATACCTGCCAAAAACAGAGCAAGCAGAATAAATGATTTCTTCATACGTGATGGTTGCGGGTTTTGGACTGAATAGCTGCAAGATAGTTTAATGAAAGGAAAAAATAAGTATCAGTTGATTGAATTTATAACCATGAAGCAATGCATTAAAATGGGGGCGGAAAGTACAAGTTTTACAAAATCCTTTGCAATAAGAGAAAATTTTGCTGTTTACATCCATACCTCCGCAGCGCTGTGTTGAAACTCAAATTTAACTCAGCTCAATCAGTGTAATCTCCGGTAAAATACCCACACGACCGGGATAGCCAATAAACCCAAAGCCACGGTTTACATATAATTTTTGAGCAGCCTGTTCATATAAACCGGCCCACTGCTTATAAACATATTTTACAGGGCTCCAGCGCAAACCGGGTATTTCCACTCCAAACTGCATACCATGTGTATGGCCGCTGAGGGTGAGATCTATATCTTTAAAATCTTTTGTTACTTCCCCATTCCAGTGTGATGGATCATGGCTCATCAATATTTTAAACGGAATTTCTCTGGCGCCGGCATGTGCTTCTTTTAGTTTTCCGAAAGATGGAAAACGGGTTTTATAACTGGTATTATCCACACCCAGCACAGCAATATGTTCACCATCACGCTCAATTAAATCATGGGTGTTGCTTAAAAGTTTCCAGCCGAGTTGCCCATGCACTTTAGCAACTGCTGCTGCATTGGCCAGTTGCATTTGCCGGGTTTCTTCTTTTGTTTCTCCCTGCGGGAAACCATAATCATGATTGCCGAGCGTGGCATATACACCATGTTTTGCCTTAAGTTGACTGAACACTTCCACATATTCTTTCATTTCATCTGCATGGTAATTCACCAAATCACCCGTAAACAAAATCACATCAGGCTTTTGCCGGTTGATGAGTTCCACTCCTTTCATCACCGCTTCTTTATCGGTAAAACTTCCGCTGTGAATATCACTGATGTGAATGATTTTGAAACCGCTGAACACTTTTGGAAGATTGGGAAACTGCATCACCAGTTTTTGAAGATGATAACGGTACTTGTTTCCAAAACCATAAACAAGCGAACCAAACAAACCACCGCCAACAGCAATACCCATCCAGCTTAAAAAAGCGGAACGTGTAATACCTGTGCCTGCACCTGTATTTTTAGAGTTGAGTGATGGCACGAATAGACTGGCAAGCCATTGAAGGATGCGCCTTGTATCATCCATAAGAAAGAAAGCGCTTGCCAGCAACTTGGCTAAAAACAAACCGATGATGATAGCAAAAGTGTAAGTACGCAAGGTGCGGTGCCATGTTTCAAAACTGGTAAATGCCAGGGCCAGCATTAAAGAAACAGAAAGGATGCTGATGCCCCAGTAAACGGTGAAAACAATCGTTTTTGTGCGGGGCAGTAAACCGGCGCTTACGGATTTAACCGCCTGGAATACATAAATATCAATGACCACGAGAATGAGTAAAAATATCCAGGAACCTGCTAAGCGTTGCATGTGTACAAAGTTGAGTGTTTAAACTGTTTTTGCCTGTTATTATTTTGCAAAGAAGGTTTGAAAACCATAACATGCGGGGATAAGTAAAGTTGACGAATTTTATGCCGAAGCCTTATTTTTGTCAGGATGGCAGCCCCTCAGAGCTTTGCTCGTAACCTTCGTAACTCGGTTACCCCAGGGGGAGAATTGCCCCGCACAGGCCACGCTTGTACAATTTTAAAATTATAATTGTGCGTAATAAAAGTTGAGATATGATCTGAACGTATAAGTGTCGAGATGTTTGCAGTCTCGATGCCGAATGAAAACTTCGGCATGCGACGCAAGGGACGATGCCCGCCCGTACCGAACGCTTGTAACAAAAACTAAGAAATAAATACGTTTGGGCGGGCCATGAAATACAAAAGCCGGTAAACCATTCCTTATCATAGCGCCAAAGGCGCTCCTAAAAAGCAGACAATGAAATTTACGTATTATGGTCATTCCTGTTTTAGTGTGGAAATAAAAGGCAAGCATCTTTTATTTGACCCTTTTATCACTTATAATGAACTGGCAAAGCATGTTGATGCCAATACGGTACCGGCAGATTATATTCTTGTGAGCCATGGGCATGAGGACCATGTGGCGGATTTGGTAAGTATAGCGAAGCGAACAGGCGCTTTGGTGATATGCGCATGGGAAATTTATTTGTGGCTGCAAAAACAGGGTGTTGAAAATGTTCATCCCATGAATATGGGTGGTAAAAAAAGTTTTGATTTTGGAACGGTGAAATGCGTGGTGGCGCAACACTCCGGTGGATTGCCTGATGGAAGTTATGGTGGTAACCCCATGGGTTTTGTAATACGAACCGATAAAAAAAGTTTTTATTACAGTGGCGATACTGCTTTAACAATGGAAATGCAATTAGTTTCACAGGGGGGCGCTATCGATTTTTCAGTGCTGCCCATTGGCGACAATTTTACCATGGGTTATGAAGATGCGGCAAGAGCGGCGCACATGATTAACTGTCATACCGTAGTGGGTGTGCATTACAATACCTTCCCTTATATTGTGATGGATACGGTGTATGCCAAAGATCATTTTAGTAAGAATGGGTTGAGTTTGTTGCTGCCGGCAGTTGGAGAGAGTATTAACTTGTAAGTGGGTTATGGTATTTGGTTATGGGTTATGGGTTATGGGTTATGGGTTATGGGTTATGGGTTAAGGGTTATGGGTTATGGGTTATGGGGTTATGGGTTATGGGTTATGGGGTAAGGGGTAAGGGTTATGGGTTATGGGTTATGGGTTATGGGTTATGGGTTATGGGGTAAGGGTTATGGGGTAAGGGTTATGGGTTATGGGT
>JAIEQM010000126.1 GCA_019747705.1 Chitinophagaceae bacterium
TGCGGCGGAATGAGGAATCGCTAAAGAATAAACGGGCTATGGCTTAATAGAGCTCTGTACATGCGTTGTTGGCCGGGAGACACAACAACGGCGGGCTGTGTGCATTGCTGCTCTTTTGCACTTTATTCATCTGTTGTGCAACTTAAGTATACCAACATGGGCGAAAATGGGAATTCAAAATCCATAATAGGCAAGGGCTTGCCAATTAAATATCTTAAAAAAAAATGTTCAATGAGTTCGACAGGAGCATTTTTATCTGCACCCATTAAAAACAATAACCGCTCTAAATGTTTAACAGGAATTTTATCCATGAAATTTAAAAAGAGGCTGTCTCAAAAGTCTGAGACAGCCTCTTTTTATTCGGTAAGGTGATGGAGAAAGTTTTCGTTTATGCGATTCTCAAAGCCTTCATTTTACTTTTGAGACAGCCTCTTCATTTTGTTATACTTCTTTCTCACTTCACCTCTTCAAACTGCGCATCCTCCACATTATCATTTTTCGTTCCTCCTGGCTGTGCACCTGCACCATCAGCAGCAGGCTCACCTGCATTCGCTTCAGCGCCTTGTGTTGCTTTGTACATTTCTTCACTCGCTGCTGTCCATGCGGTGTTCATTTCTGCAGTAGCTGCATCAATGGCTGCAAGGTCTTGACTTTTGTGTGCATCTTTTAATTTAGTAAGAGCTGCTTCAATCGGAGCTTTTTTATCAGCGCCAATCTTATCACCATATTCTTTCAATTGCTTCTCCGTCTGGAAAATCAAACTGTCGGCCATGTTTATTTTTTCTACTTTTTCTTTCTCCGCTTTATCCGTTGCTTCGTTAGCTTTTGCTTCATTCTTCATCTTTTCAATTTCTTCCTTGCTCAAACCACTGCCCGCTTCAATACGGATTTTTTGTTCTTTGCCTGTGCCTTTGTCTTTGGCGCTCACATGCAAAATACCATTGGCATCAATATCAAAGGTTACTTCTACCTGCGGCACACCACGTGGGGCCGGCGGAATACCATCGAGGTTAAACATACCCAGGCTCTTGTTATCCTTCGCCATCGGGCGCTCACCCTGCAATACATGTATCTGCACACCGGGCTGGTTATCGGCAGCCGTACTAAACACTTCTGATTTTTTAGAAGGAATCGTAGTGTTGCTGCCAATCAAAGTAGTCATTACACCACCGAGGGTTTCAATACCCAAACTCAGCGGAGTAACATCCAGCAACAACACATCTTTTACTTCGCCCGTTAACACCGCACCCTGTATAGCCGCACCTACTGCCACCACCTCATCAGGATTAACACCACGGTTGGGCTTTTTGCCGAAAAACTTTTCTACAATCTCCTGCACTTTGGGTATGCGTGTACTACCACCCACAAGAATCACTTCATCAATTTCACTGGTGCCCATACCTGCATCTTTCAACGCAGCTTCACAGGGTTTCAAACAACGTTCAAATAAATTATCAGCCAGCGCTTCAAATTTTGCACGTGTTAATTTCAATACTAAGTGTTTAGGTACACCATCCATTGCTGTAATATAAGGAAGATTGATTTCTGTTTCAGAAGAAGAACTCAATTCCACTTTTGCTTTTTCAGCCGCTTCTTTCAAACGCTGTAACGCCATCGGGTCTTTACGCAGGTCAATATTTTCCTGGGCTTTAAATTCACCCGCCAGCCAGTCAATAATTACTTTATCAAAATCATCACCACCCAGGTGTGTATCACCGTTGGTACTTTTTACTTCAAACACACCATCGCCCAACTCCAGAATGGAAATATCAAACGTACCACCGCCGAGGTCAAACACAGCAATCTTCTGGTCTTTGTGTTTTTTATCCAACCCATAAGCAAGTGCAGCGGCTGTTGGTTCGTTCACAATACGGCGAACGTTCAGGCCTGCAATTTCTCCCGCCTCTTTAGTTGCTTGTCTTTGAGCGTCATTGAAATAGGCGGGAACGGTAATCACCGCATCGGTTACTTCCTGGCCCAGGTAATCTTCGGCGGTTTTCTTCATTTTCTGAAGCACCATTGCAGAGATTTCCTGTGGTGTGTACAATCTGCCATCTATGTCAATACGAACGGTATTATTGTCACCCTGCGCTACTTTATAGCTCCAGTGGCTTTTTTCTTCATTCACTTCATCAAAGCGGCGGCCCATAAAACGCTTCACACTCATAATGGTGTTGTGCGGATTGGTAATGGCCTGGCGCTTGGCGGGGTCGCCCACCTTGCGTTCACCGTTTTTCAAAAAAGCTACAATGGAAGGCGTGGTACGGCGGCCTTCATCATTGGCAATTACTACAGGTTCGCTGCCTTCCATAACGGCTACACAGCTATTGGTAGTTCCGAGGTCAATTCCTATTATCTTTCCCATGATTCAATTTTTTGTTCAACCCTATGTACTCAATGATAGTGCCATGGGGGGTGCGGGTGAAAAATTGGCAGAGAGGGAAAGTTATGGGTTAAGAGTTATGAGTTACGGGTGGGTTCTCCGATTTGGATTTTGGTTCTTGTATTTTGGAATTTGGTTCTTGGTTTTTTCATTTGGGGCTTTGAGCATCCATCTTACTATCAACTTTGGTTCCTGCTGCTGCGGGCTCCGCTTCGCTGCGGCCTTGCAGGCCAAGCCCTTCGCATCAGGCAGCCCGTGACCAGATGTGCTTGAATCAACAAATTTCAATCACCCAAATTTTAATCATACCCTTAAAAAAGTTAGGGCTGTGTGTAGTTCCTCTCCTCAAGGAGAGGTTAGGTGAGGTGGTTGTAAAAAATACCACCCACTCCTATTTTAATGAAACTCTCAAATAAGTTAGTGCTGTGTTTAACAAAGCCTCCCCTATGGGGAAATTTTAAGGGGCGGCCAAAGGCCACCCCTTAAAAAACTTGTTATCAAAACTAAAACTTTTTAAACTTTCTTCAACTCCTGCCACTGTTTTGGCAATCCTGTTTTACGAAGCATCTCATTTGCTTTTTCCAGCTTTTCAGGAAAGAGTACCTTACCCTTGTATTTATTCAACGATTTATCAACCCGCACAACAGGCACTTTCTTTTGTTTTATATCGTCTGTAATTTTCATTTAATTCTTTTTATTGTTTTCAGGCAACTACCTGTTCTGAATTATTTGGGGCAGTATGCCTATAGTCATTAGTATGCTTTACTTATGAGCATTTCATACCATAAATTTAAAAAAAATAAATCATACCATGCTCTTTTACTTTCGTCGTACAAGAAACCCATCATAATCGGTGTTTTTTCTGAAAACTTCCCAGTCTCCGCCAAATTCGGCCATCATATCAAAGTCTTCTTTTACCTGTTCATAGTATTTAGAAATTCCCATCCTGTACAGCCTCGTTCTTGCGCGGGTACTTCCTGTAGCATATACCCATACATCAGGGTATTTATCAGTAAATGCATATAAAGCAGCAACCACTGTTGCCAGTACCTTATCACTGTCTCCGTTATTGGAAATAGCAAAGTCATCAATCCCACCAGTAAGTTCATCTTTATCTCCAAACCCCAGGTTATACAATCCTTTTAAATTGGTAGGTGTAAACTGAATGATTTTATGAATAAGTCCACGTGGCCCTTCACTTACAAATTCAAAAATCATAAATTCCTCATCAGAAGCAAGTGGATATTTTGGCAGATTCATTGGCTTTTAAATGTGTTTCTAAAGTTAAAGAATTGCATACACTTATCACTTATGAAGCTCCTTATCTTTGCCCCTTATTATCCATTAACCAATTATCAATTATCCATTACAAATGCAGGTTTTCAAATTCGGCGGCGCCAGTGTAAGCAACTATGAAAAAATAAAGAACGTTGCAGAAATCATGCAACATTTTCCCAACCAAAAAATACTGGTGGTCATTAGTGCCATGGGCAAAACCACCAATGCACTGGAAAAAGTGGTGAATGCTTTTTTTGAAGGAAGGAAAGAGGAAGCGCTGGAATTATTCCGTGCAGTGAAATTGCAGCACTTAGATGAAGCCAAGTTTTTATTAGTTACACATTTCAATCCGTTAATGGCGCAGCTCAATGATTTTTTTACCGAGGTGGAATGGCTGCTGCACGATAAACCCGTTCGTGAGTATGACTATTACTACGACCAGGTGGTGTGCACGGGCGAACTCATGAGCACTTCCATTGTAAGCGCTTACTTAAATGAAATCGGGATGAAGAATAAGTGGCTGGATGTAAGAGATATTTTCCGTACCGATGATAATTTCCGTGATGCAACTATTGATTTTGCTTTTACACAACAACAGGTTACTACGCAAGTACAGCCTTTGTTTGAAACTGTTGATATTGTCATCACACAGGGTTTTATTGGTTGTACCGATGAAAATGAAAGCACAACGCTGGGACGTGAAGGGAGTGATTACACGGCTGCTGTATTTGCCAATATGCTCAATGCAGAAAGCCTCAGCATCTGGAAAGATGTAAAAGGTGTAATGAATGCCGACCCCAAGCAGTTTGCTGATGCACAGTACATCAGCGAACTCAACTATGATGAAGTAATTGAAATGGCTTACTATGGCGCACAGGTGATTCATCCCAAAACCATCAAGCCTTTGCAGAACAAAAGCATTCCGATGTATGTAAAATGTTTTGCTGATGCTTCATTGCCGGGCACTGTTATTCATAATCATCCTGTAAAAAATCTCCCGCCCATTTTTGTATTGAAACAAAACCAGGTGCTGATTCAACTGCATACCAAAGATTTTTCGTTTATTGGTGAACAACCGATGAGTGATTTGTACGAGATGATGGCGAAGTTGAAAATAAAACCCAATCTCATTCAAACACATGCAGTTAGTTTGCAACTCTGCATGGATGATAGAAGTGATAAAATTGAAAAACTTGCATTAGCTGCTTCGCAGATATTTGATGTGCAGGTGGAGAAGGGATTAACATTGCTCAGCATTCGTCATTACACCAATGATTTATTGAAAAAGATGACCGCAGGAAAAACCATTGAACTCAAACAGCAAAGCCCTGAAACGGTGCAGGTGGTGATGAAGTAAGAAGTTACTGCTTCACAATTTTGGCGATATACAATTCACCTTTGCAATAACATTTTACGGTATAGATGCCCGGAGACAGTGATGCAACGGAAATGGATATATACTGCTGGTTGAGTGTTTGAGGAATTTCATTGAACAGTACCTGCCTGCCATTTACAGGCTAATTAATCTTTTGAGGTGCTAAGAGTAACTTTGAGAAAAAATATTATGCCACACCCCCGCCAATCTAATTTA
>JAIEQM010000161.1 GCA_019747705.1 Chitinophagaceae bacterium
GAAAAATAAAACGTATTTATAACCAATGCCTGAACTTCGGCAGACTACGAGCTTGAATTTTTACCGGAGTATTGATATTGGAAAAAACAAAAAAATACAAGAACGATATAAATCAGCATGCACTTGCATGGGACTTATTTTTAGCACCACACCATTGTTCATGGACATTTTTTAATGATACACCTCAAGAAGAAAATGCTGTACCTAAAAGTACATCTTTGGCAATATTGGATTATAAAAGAGATAATGGCAGGGTAATTTCATCAAGCAAAAAAATTATTAATAATGATGATAATCCTCCACACTATGAAGCAAGGCAAGAGTATTTGAAAAAGTTAAATAAGAGCAGCGAATTCCTCAATACCGCTGTTGAGCCCACTGAAAGTGAGCCTGAGCCAATCGTATTTGAGATTTCTGAAAACGGCATCGAGAGAGGTGAAAGTAAGAAAGAAAAAGAAAGAAAAAAAGTTGCAGCGGCACTTTCAGTTTCCTCAAGTAGTATTATCAAAAAGCCTTGGGCCTATTAAAATGATTACTTTAAAAAACGATATTGAAGATGCTTTGAGAAGATATCCTATGCTTTATCTAAAGCAAATTAACGATGAATATTTTTTACAAGGTAATTTTATAGCCTGTGACGTAAAAAGTAAAATAGAGATTGATAGATTCGAAATTTTGCTTGGCTTTACAAAAAACTATCCTTACAGATTCCCAATAGTTTGGGAACTAAGTAATAAAATCCCTAAAACGCTTGATAGGCATATCAAGAATGACGGAACATTATGTTTCTCGAATCTCCAAGAGGAGCTTAGGTTTTGCAAGAATGGCATTACATTAATAGACTTTTTACAGAAAGTTCTTAACCCCCACCTTTGCAGAGAATATTATCGAGAGAAAGAAGGAGTATATCCAACAGGTGAACGAGCACACGGCCTGGAAGGTGGTATCTGGCAGGAGTATTATGAAATTTTCGATACACAAGATAAAGCCAAGATTTTGGAAGAGATAGAAATGATTCTAACTCACAAGTCTATTGGAAGAAACTCTCTTTGCTACTGCAATAGAGGGAAAATATATAAAGCCTGTCATGAAAAGATAGAACCCAAAATTCTGGATATTGGGATGAAAAATGTTATTTGGATTTTGGGTCTATTAAAAGAAGATTATAAAGGAAATACAAATTAATTACTTTAGTAAATATGCGGAAAAAGTAATTACTGTTTTTCTAGTAGGCAAATAAAAATTTGTAAAATATTATTTTAATAAGAACGGTTAATAGGATATAGATTAGCATACCTCCCCACTTCCTCCTCAATCAACCTCTTAATATCCACTTCATCTGGTAATAATTATCCAGTACCTGCTGTTGGTCTAATTTGGAAACAAAGGAGTTGTTTTTGTAGCAGCCACTTCAGAGTTACCTTTTTCAATATTATTGATAATCTCAGAATGAAACATTTTCATCCAGTTTATCTGAAACAAGCTCTATTTCTTCACCCCTCCACCTCACACTCAATAAAGAATTTACCATCAAAAGGTTTGTTGAGTTTATTCAGCGTTGCTTCGTGAGTCTTTTTAATTGTTACACGGTCGGTTTTTACATTGGGCATTATTTTATCCCGGAGGCCGGAGAAATAAAATTTTCCTTTCGATTTATTTATTAATTCCTCACACAATAAATCATTGGGCATTGTACTAAGCCAGTTAGGTTTTATTCTTCTAAAGTCAAGTGTAGCCATCACCGTAAGGTCATCACTTGTCATCATTTCACTTCCTTTTCCTTTGGCTGTACCATTTTGGCTTACATGGTGCCCAATTTTATAAAACACAGTTTTACTAAGGAAATAGTCGATTTTCTTTTTCTCAGTTTGCCCGTTTATTTTCACCGGCCATTCTAAACCATCATGCCAGCTCTCCCAGTTTCCCAACTCTGCATCGCCCGGGAACAAAAGCACCCGTTCGCTATCTTCAAACTGTATAGCCAGCGCCAAGCTTGTGTTGTTGATGCTTGCTTCATAACGCATTGCAAGGCTTCCGGCACTAAATAACCAGTCATAATCAATTTTACGCCAGTCGCCTTCTGTATCATAATACTTTTTTATTGCCACTGATTCATTTGAGCCGGTTTTTTCATACTCATGCTCAAATGGTAGCAGACTGGTAGTGCCGCTTGCAGTGGAGGCATTCAATGCAGAAACAAGTGCAAAATCAACTTTACTTTTCTTTTCCCGTTTTTCATAATTCCCTTCCTCACTATGTTCAAGGTCGAGATAAGTAGTATTTCGGGGTGGGCCTAACACATAAAACCTGATGCCCGCTGCACCTGCCAGTCTTGATTTTACATCTCCCGGATTTAAAAATTCAACCACAGTATTATTTTTAATCACATTGCATTGCTTCATTATTTCTACCATTGTTGGCTTGGGCCTTCCTGTAACTGCTGCAAGGCTGCCTGCCATATTCAAATCATTTAAGGCATTCATAGAATTTACAAATGCTTTGCGGCCTTCAATCATTTCATCTTTATCACCTTCCATTGCATATACTTTTTCAAAATAATTATTGCCTGCAATATTATTCAGCTTGTCAACAGCCATCCGTATAGCTTTATCTAACTCACTGTAATTTTTACGAAGGTCATTGGCAAAAGAATCTTCATCATCCTCCGTCCATGCAAACCATACTTTTTTAAACTCGATGTCTTTAAAAATATCAGCAGCAAGTTTAAACCCATTAATATGGTCAGCATGTTCGTGGGTTACCACCAGCAAATCAATTTTTCCTTTAGTGTAAGCCTTCAGGTCAGTAACTCTATCAGTAAAATGTTGTTTAGTAGCATCAATACAACCGCAATCAATCATCATTTGAAATGTAACAGTTGCTTTGCTTTTAAACTGAAGTACAAAGAAATCGCCTGTGCCTCCACGGTACATCCTTATTTTAATGCTGGTAACTTTTGCAGCAGTTCTTGCAGCTTTTGCCATAACGTATAATTTGTATTAATGATTATGTAAAAAATTAAAAGGTTCGTTAGCTGAATTTCGCTTGCCCAAACCAAAATAAGCCTGGTAACGTGTAACCGGAACAGTGTGACCATGCTGGTATTTGTATGTGGCTAAACAACGGGATTCATTAAGCTTATAAATATTCTTTGCATGTGCATCAATATCAATTAGTGGTTTACTGATGGCATACTTGAGTTTTTGCGTATGCAAATCAAAAATGAGTGTACATCCGCCATAAAAATCATATTCTTTTTTAGCAGCCTTGTGATTAACTGATAAGTTTCCATCGTCATCTTTTTCCACACAGGTTTGTGAACGCTGCACCAACGACATGATTACCTGGTTACTTTGTTTTCCATCCGGCCCCACACGGGAAGCAACATGCAAGGATTGTATAAAAAAGGAAGGGCCCTCTTCACCATAAGCAGTGGACGTTCTGATTGAAATGTTTTCCCAGCCATTGCTAAACATTAAACCGGTTAAGTTTTCAAACTCCTGAGACCCGTCAAATTTATTCATGATTCGCCTGTGCAGACCGTATATTTTTTTATCATCACTATACTTACCTGCTATATAATCTTTGTTGATGTTAAAAATCTCCTCCCTGCTATTTGCATAGATGATAGCATTACTATATCCTTTTAAGAAACTAACCAATATGTCAAAAAGCCCCTGCAATTGTGTTGTTTCAGGTATTGCATAACTGAGACTTTCTACTGACAAATGTTTTATTCCTGCCGGATAAATACCCCTTCTTCTAAACGCATCTATAAATGCAAGACGGTAATTGCGTTTATCATCTGGTACCAAATCCATATCTGCAGTAATGATTGCACGTAAATAATCACCAAACGTAATATCAATCGGCGGGCAATAATCTAATGCCCTTATACAAATATTCAGCACTTGGCGTGATGCTTTTGCAGCTTCATCTGCAAGGCGATTGACCAAATCAGGATTTAATTGACCCTGTTGTAAAATACCAGTACCATTTGACGCAATACGCAACAGGTCGGCCACCCGGTCTTTATAAATATTAAGGAATGCTTCAAAGACGGCTGAAACTAAAATAGAGCCCCTGTCATGTGGTTCCATAACAGTGCGGTATTCATCACCTGTTGGTTCAACGGGAGTCCACTTTTTTGTTTTTTTGTCAAATGTGCCAATGGCATCACGCAGGGCGCCATAACTGCCAATGGCGATACCAAATTCCTGTGCCAGTTTGCCCAATAAGTTTTGAGCAGCTAAATCGCCTCTTGTAGCAGCAATATGGTTTTTTAATACTTCGGGAAATGTGAAATGCTGAAACAAAGCTACAATGTCGGCAAACGCTTCGTGAAATGCCAATACATCCGGATTGGTATCTTCAGTATATCTGCGATGCAGTCCATCTAATATGGCATGAGTGGTTTCATGAGCAATAATATCATGACTGAGGCAGGTAAATGTAAGGTTGTCGGGCATTTGCAGTGTTATGTCAGCAGGTCTTGCGGCAAAGTAGCCGAACAGCAATGCTTTCTTTTGCGGGCTGTAAAAAGCATTGGCATCACGCAACGCATGTGGGTAAATACGTAACCGGCGAACAAACTTATTATCAAGCGTACGGGTACTTTCGGCTTCCTTATTCTTTGTTTTTTTTGTTGCTTTTTTTGCCCCGGCAGAATTATCAACTTCAACAACATGTGGGCTCCATAAAACTGGCCGCCCCAAACCTGCTTCAAAATTCTTTATAGTTGTCATTGCCACTGCATACACCATTTGCTGATGAAATTGCGGGTTACTTGCAGATGGTGATAATCCATCTTGTGCCAGTACATATTTATCATCCAAATTAACAGGTGCATAAATTTTTTCAACAGTTGGGTCATAGTCAACCACTTCAAGATATTCTCCAATTGGGCCAGGCTGGAGGTCGTTTGGGCTTTCTTCCCAAGGCACTTTATAAGTTATCTCGTTAATTAATGCTGTATCCATTTTCATTGATAAACTTGGGTCAAAGGCATAGCCCCGTAATTTTCTGAAAGGTGGTTTTTTTATCATACTGTTTCGTTTAATAATGATGGGCAATAAAGTTTTACCTGAAGTTCAGTTAAGCATTCTGCCTGTTTCATCAGGCAATCAAGCTGGGTTTTACTTAATGAAGTAAGATTTGTTCCTACAGTTCTTGCAATTTTTTCTTCTTCAGCATTTGGAAAGTTACGTGAGTTATAACTTGTTTTTATTTTAAGGTATTCTGTAATTTCCTGTATATAATTTTTAGGTTCATTCACCCATTCTTGTTTTAGCCCTAATGCTTTAATAACTGAATCTGTAATTTGATTTTTTATAAGATTGTCAATAAACCCGGGAATACATTTTTCGGCATCCCACGCTAACGATAAATAGGCAATTTGCCGATTGACTGTTTCCTTGTTCTCATAAACATCTTCCACCATTTGTGACCTTTTGATTCTAGTCATAAAAATATCGTAACTATTCAGTTCCAAAAGTAGCAATTAAATGTAAGGCATATAAAACGTTGTTGCCATTTTTTATTGCTGTGT
>JAIEQM010000010.1 GCA_019747705.1 Chitinophagaceae bacterium
TTAACAGTTCCCGTTAGATGGCCTGTTCAAGACTTTAACTTTAAAGAACAATGGCATGCATGGCGCACATTAAAAAAGGGATTGTTGACTTCAACAATCCCTTCCAGATTTTTATAACTTCAAACCCGTTTTAGAAAAATAATTTTCTTGCTGCATGAGGTTTTTTACTAATCAATCACTTCGCCTTCCAAATCATAATCAAATGCCTTTGTAATTTTTACGTTTACAAAATCACCCACCGGAAGTTTTTTATCGGATTGTATCACCACTTCATTATCCACTTCCACGCTGTCAAACTCTGTGCGGCCAATATAACGGCCTGCTTCTTTTTTATCAATAATGGTTTTAAACGTTTGTCCCACTTTCTGCTGATTCAGCTCATAAGAAATTTCCTGCTGTACTGCCATCACATCCTGTGCTCTTCTTTCTTTTTCTGCCGCAGACACATCATCCACCAAATCATAACCACTTGTACCCTCTTCATGGCTGTAGGTAAAAATGCCCACACGGTCAAACCGGCGCTTTTGCAAAAACTCTTTTGTTTCTTCAATATCATCCAATGTTTCGCCGGGGAAACCAGCAATTAATGTGGTGCGCAAACAAAGCCCCGGAACTTTTTCTCTTACTGCTGCAATGAGTTCTTCTGTTTCACTTCTTGTAATTTGGCGCCGCATCGCTTTCAGCATCTTGTCGCTTGCATGCTGCAAAGGCATATCAAGATAATTGCAGATATTGTCACGCTCACGCATTACATCCAATATCTCCAATGGAAATTTATGGGGGTAAGCATAATGCAAACGTATCCATTCCAATCCCTTTACATCAGCCAGACGGTGCAACAGATCAGGCAACATTCTTTTTTTATACAAATCCAAACCATAGTAAGTAAGTTCTTGTGCAATAAGCATTACTTCTTTCACTCCTTTCTTTACCAAACCTTCTGCTTCTGTAACCAAATCATCCATACTTTTACTTACATGACCGCCACGCATAAGAGGGATGGCACAAAATGCACAAGTGCGGTTACAACCTTCACTAATTTTTAAATAGGCATAATGTTGTGGTGTTGATAGCAACCGCTCTCCCACCAGTTCTTTTTTATAATCAGCTTCAAACTTTTTCAGCATCAGTGGCAGTTCCATGGTACCAAACCATGCATCCACTTCAGGAATTTCTTTTTCCAAATCACCACGGTAGCGTTCACTCAAACATCCGGTTACATATACTTTATCCAGTTTGCCTTTTTGTTTAAGCTGCACCTGGTCTAAAATAGTATTGATGCTTTCTTCTTTTGCTTTATCAATAAATCCGCAGGTGTTCACCACTACTATGTTGTGATCCTTTTTGGCGCTCTCATGCACCACATCAATGTCATTGGCTTTGAGCTGACCGCTGAGGACTTCACTGTCCACCATGTTTTTGCTGCAACCCAGTGTAATGATGTTTACTTTATCCTTCTTTAATGTTTTACTTTTCATAAAGGCGCAAAGGTAACAATCTACCTTTGAAAGAGGTCTTTCAATTACGATTTACAATTCTGGCATCATTTTTTCAGAAGCACCCTTCAAAACAACAGATATTATGAAGAAAATGATCATTACGGCATTAGCGCTGATGGTAACAGTTGCTATTCACACAAATGCGCAGAACAAGGGAAGTAATTACCAAACCGCATTGGGTGTAAAATTTTATCCCGGCGCAGGCATTACCCTCAAACACTTTGTAAAAAAAGATGCTGCCCTTGAAGGCATTGGTTATTTCTGGAATGATGGAATGCGCATTACAGGTCTTTATGAATTTCATGGCGGTATCAGTGGCGCCCCGGGTTTAAAATGGTATGCAGGGCCAGGCGCTCATATTGGCTTTTGGAATGATAAATACTGGAAAAGAGAATATGGATTTGTAAGAAGGGGCAATGCCATTATCGGAATTGATGGCGTTTTGGGGCTGGATTATAAATTTAAAGGAGCGCCCATTAATATGTCGTTAGACTGGCAGCCTTCTTATGAGTTTGGAAATTATGGTGGATTTTATGGCAATTGGGGCGGTTTTGCTATTCGCTACACCTTTAATTAATCTTTGAAATCACATATAAAGCCCTGCACCGGAAAGCGGGGCTTTTGTTTGCAAACATCTTTTTACTTCTGCGTTAAATATGCAGGATTTGATTTCTTTTCCATGACGAAAGTAAAACATAGGGCAAGGTTTTTTGCCGTAAAAGTTGCTGTGCTTTTAATTTTACTTTAATCATTATTATCCCGGATTTAGTTCAGTAAAAATTTATAAAATGTTGATTTATAGAAAATTATTTTTATGTAATATCCTAAAATTTATTTTGTTTTTAATAAAAATTCCTATTTTACACCCAGAATTATTTGAGAATTTAACAGGAAGCCCCGTTTAGAATTCAATTATCCTAAAAACCAAACGAATCTGTCAGCATGAAAACACATTCATACCGGTGCATGCCGAGTCCGACCTGATTAATGTCCGGCCCAATGTCCGTGAAAAACTTCCGAAAAGAAGTTTTTCCTTTTTTTATTCATCGCTGCGTTTATGTTTTTAGTTAGCTCTCCATCTTTTAATCCTTATTGGGAATTAGTGGTATTGCACACTTCAGCAATTAAAACACTATTGAATAGTCCTGTTTCCGGAATTGCTGTTATAGCCCACGTGTTGTTTATTCATCCAAAGTTTTGTAAAGCCCGGCTGGCTGATGAAGTATAAAATAGTTTCTTTGCAAATCAAAACCCTTTCATGCCCACCAATTACGAAATTGCAGATCAGCTTTCACTCCTGAGCAAACTCATGGACATCCATGATGAGAATTCATTCAAATCAAAATCATACAGCGCTGCTGCTTTTCAAATTGAAAAATTACCAGTGCAACTGGCAGAGGTGGAGCCCAATACAATTGCCACTTACAAAGGCATTGGAGAAAGCACGGCCAAAAAAATTATTGAAATTCTGCAAACCGGTGAACTAAAAGTTTTAAATGACCTCATTGCAAAAACACCACCCGGTGTAATTGAAATGCTCAGCATCAAAGGAATCGGGCCCAAAAAAATTTCCACCATCTGGCATGAAATGGAAATTGAAACGGTGGGCGAATTGTATTATGCATGCCAGGAAAACCGTTTACTGCGGTACAAAGGTTTTGGCGAAAAAACACAGCAAACCGTAAAAGAAAGTATTGAGTTTATTGAAAAAAACAAAGGCATTCAGTTGTATGCTGATGTGGAAGCCTATGCCCATGCGGTTGATAAAAATTTAAAAGAACATTTTCCATTGCACCGGTTTGCTATTACCGGGGAGTTTAAACGGCAGATGGAAATCATCCGCCTGCTGGAATGGGTTACCACAGCATCAGCAGCAGAGCTTCATCAACTATTTACCGGCACGCATTTTACCGAAGAAGAAAAAGATGAATCAACGGTTGCCTGGAAAGGCCCTGAAAATATTTTATTAAAATTTCATTTGGCAACAACCGGCAACTTCGGAACTATTTTATTTCAAACATCCGCTTCAGAAGAATTTTTAAATGCATGGGGAGCGGTAAATGAAGTTGCAGACGAAACACTGCTCTTTGAGAAAAAAGGGATTGCTGTTATTCCCAATTTTCTAAGGGAGAGTTATAACCCGGCGCCTGTACAAGATTTAATTGAAGTATCCTCCATCAAAGGAGTTATTCACAGCCACAGCAAGTGGAGCGATGGAAGCAATACCATTGAAGAAATGGCAAAGCATGCACAGGCAAAGGGCTTTGAATATTTAGTGATCAGTGATCACAGCAAGAGTGCAGGTTATGCCAATGGCTTGTCAGCAGAGCGTATTGAGGAGCAACACAAACAAATTGATGAACTTAACAATAGGCTGAATGGTTTCAGAATATTCAAAAGTATTGAAGCCGATATTTTAGGTGATGGCAGCCTGGATTATGATGATGAAATACTTTCAACCTTTGATCTGGTAATCGCTTCTGTTCACAGCAATTTAAAAATGACCGAAGAAAAAGCCATGAGCCGTTTGCTGGGCGCTATTGAAAACCCCTACACCACCATACTTGGCCATATGACAGGAAGGTTGCTGCTGAGCCGGAATGGCTACCCGGTTAATCATGAAAAAATTATTGATGCCTGTGTTGCCAACAGCGTGGTGATTGAATTGAATGCTCACCCAAGGCGACTGGATATTGACTGGCGCTGGATAGAAAAGGCGCTCACTAAAGGCGCACTCATTTCCATTAACCCCGATGCACACGAGCTGGTTGGGTTTGACGATATAAAGTATGGGGCGCTGGCTGCACAAAAAGGAAGGCTGCCCAATATTAAGAACCTCAGCAGTTTTAGTTTGGAGGAGTTTGAAGAATATATTATGGATGTGCGGAGAGAAAAAGGAATTTAAAGAGTAAACGAGTGAACTTATGGTTTAAAAACAATCAACTGACACAAATGGCTCTTGCGGTTATATTTTCGGTTGTTTTGCCTGATATAAATTCAACCTGAAAAAATATGGAATGCTATTTCGTTAATTTTGTGCAACCTTACTTTCTCATCAGCAGAACTTACAGTAGCATGGCATTTACAATTAACCCGAAATCAGCAGGAAATCTTCATTACATCCATATTGAATTTACAGGGCAGCTTACACTTCAACTAAGGAAAGAAGCCTTTGAAATATCGAAAACGTATATCCATACGAATGGTATTAAAAGAGCGGTATGGGATATTTCAAAAGCAAATGCAGGCTCCGGCATTCTCAATACACATGAAATTGTAACTGAACTTCTCTCTCTTAAACTGCCATCTGATCTTAAAATTGTATTGCTGGGTTCGGCACAACAATCCATCACCCAATATGCTGAAACAGTAGCCTTTAACAGGGGATATACCAATATCAAAGCATTTACGGACAGTGAAGAAGCTTTGAGGTGGTTAGCTTTGTAATCACTTCTTCTGTATCAAAAATAATGCTTCCATAAAGTACTTCTTAATAAACATTATTTATCATCACACAAATCAATTTCTTCTGTTGATTTTGGGGTGATGATAATTTTATTCACCAGTTTTTTGGTATTGAAATAAACAATCAGGGTTCCATACTGCATCTGGTAGGCTTCCCAGTTGGCATCTTTTATTTTGGGGTTACCAAACCAGGTAAACAGGGCATCCTGTTTGGCGCCCATAAGCGGAATGGAAAGTTTGCCTTTAAATTTTTCACCAATCACCAGGTAATCACGCTGAATGAGAAATTTAAAATCTTTATCATCATAATAAATACCGCCGCCGCATTTGCTTTCATTACTTTCCTTTTCGAAAGAAGTAAAACAGGGAAGCTTTGCCTTGATCTGCTCCGGATCGTCATTTGGTTTTGCCTGGTTAATCCATCCTTTGTACACATCTGCAAAAATAACATTACATTCCACTTTTGCTTTTAGCTGTGCTGATGCTGTAAATACAAGGCCTGCAAAAAAAACAAGTATCAATATCCTTAGTTTGAACATAGCTGAAAATTAAAATATCTAAGTTAATCAAGGAACAATTTCTGTACCACAATTTAGCGGCTAATTAATCTTTTGAGGTGCTAAGAGTAATAGTGAGCTAATCTGTAGAGAAAGAAATCTTTGTCCCTTACTCC
>JAIEQM010000168.1 GCA_019747705.1 Chitinophagaceae bacterium
CAACTTCTTAACCAATAAACAACACAATACTAATCCACCCGTGGGGATAACACTATAATTTTAATGCGTTTGCCCTGGGATAATATATGGTAAGTCCTTTTTCTATTATTTTCACAGTAAGCCCGGTTCGGCTTTTTACTTCATAAAATTCAAAAAAATGGTTGCGTAAATAATCTACATGCCGTTCATTGGTATGCATTTCATGAGCAATCTCTTTATATGTTTTATCTGTAGCTATCAGTTTTAAAAAAGAATATTCCTCAGGCGAAAATTTAATTTTCATAACCGTGTTTTTATCCCTGTTTAACAGCATCAGGAGTTTGAGAGCTGATCTGTCAGTATAATAATAACCTGATTTCATGATTTCATTTATTGCTGTTTTGAGAACTGCTAAATCTTCAGATTTATCTACAAATTCATTTGCTCCAATTCCTATTAACCTGTTGATTACCTCCTGGCTGTTACAAAAAGAAAGTGCGCAGGTCTTAATATCGGGCTTGATGTTTTTAATATACATGATGGTGTCAAAGCCATTTAAAACTGGCATAGAAAGATCAATGATGGCAAGGTCAGGTAATTCTTCGGTGTTAAGGAATTCTAATAACTCATTTCCGTTACTTGCTTGTATTATCACCTTGCAATTCTCCCAGGTATTTATTGTTTGCGAAAGGGCTTGCCTGATCAAAATGTGATCTTCAGCTATGGCAATTCGTATTAAAGATTTTCCGTGAATGTATTTCATTGGCGCAATTGCAGTTAAAGAAAGTTATGTGTTTTTTCTTACTGAAAATTGAGAAAAAAAAATGAAACTTTTTTATTCTTTTCAATTTTGTTTTAAGAAATGTCAATTTATTTACGCAAAGAAAGAAGCTGTGATATTTTTTAAGCAGAAACACTTAGCAGGTGTTTTTTTGCCTAACAGGAGCTCTGAGAAAAAACACAACTAAATTTAAGAAAATGCACTTGGAAAGCGGCTTACACCAACACTACATTCGGAACGTCGTTGGCCAATGATACGGGGCGGCCGAAAACCGGATTACAGAGGAGGCGCAAACTTAATGATCATGAAAAAAATATCAGGTTTGATCGCAGCTTGTTTTTTTTGCTTTTTTTCATCTTTAAAAGCACAAATCTCGGTGGAAGTTATTTCCATGGAACCTCAGTCCGGGCAATATAACTACTTTGGTGTAAGGGTTACGGTTGAGCAGGCGCCAGTAAATAATATTACAGTAAACGGATTTATTTATGATGAGGGTTCGCCTAACACCAATCACCCTTTTACGCTTGTTATTTATTCTGGAACAACTTCTGCGGAAACAGCAACAAACTTTTACCAGACAGGGCCGGCCAACAATGCAAGTGCTGAAATCAGAACGCTTTCTTCTGCCTATGCCGGAGCGAATGTCGTTTTTGATCTGCAGGCAAATATGCTTAAATTTAACAGTGTTTATGATGTAAATGCAATACTAGATCAATTAGAAATTGATTATGAAACCTATAACACTAATTACGAAAATCAGTATCCCGGTTACACTGCAGCACAATTAGATGATATGGATGAACAAAATAATTTTGATCAATTTAAACCTTTTAAAGATTTTGAAAATTTATTTCCAGGGTTTTACTCAAAACGAGCTGAGGTTGAAAACATTGAAAATACTTGGTTGAGCAATAATTTTACCGGAGCAGATCCGGATGATACCGATTTGACTTTTGATGATGCACTCAATACAATATTTAATGGCAGTAATTCGTTCAAAGCTGGGAATTCTGTATATCAACTAACTGCAAATGGTATGTATATTGATGGAATTTTAAATGAAGACGTAGGTACGGTTGCTTTAAAGACCTATGATTTAAAGCCTGAACCTTTATTTACCTATGAGTATTCTTTTTTCTCGCCTGTGGCCTTTCGAGGTGGACCTTCAATTGACTTCACACCTGTGAATATTGAAGAAGCAATGTCAACGCCGTGCAAATCAAACAAAAAAAGCAAGAAAGATACCACCTTTGATAATGATACAAAAAGGGCAAAATTTAAGGTTTCAATTACTTCAATAGCATTTAGAAGTGGCGTTGGAGGCAAAGTTGTTTATTATAAAAGAAAAAATAATGGGAACTGGAAGAATACACGTACTGATATGGCTGTAACTTGTGGTGGCACAATTTATAATGGAAATTGTGCGACTAGTTTACAATTTTCAGATAGGAAACCAATTTCAGGCTACAAAAAAAGAAACCGTATATCAACCCGAAGATGGACTCAAAGTGGTTTTCCATCTATTCCAAGTAATGATATAATTTGGAAAACTTATTCAAATTATATCGGAATGGGTTTTGATTTATCAGGTCTTGCAACGGGAAGTTTAGCATTAACTTTTTAATGTATGAGTAAAAAGAGTATAACAATTAAATATAGAAAGAGGCTTATCCCTCTTTCTATATTTCTATTCTTTAGTATCAGTCTATCTGCTCAAAAAAAGCAAATTGAAAGTATTCCTGGAAACGCCCTTCCGGCTTGGTATTCAAAATCTTTTTTTGGATTGCATTTAAGAACATCGGTTTTGCCAAAAGCAAAAATTGAAAAATTATCTGGTTCATATTTTCTAAGCCCGAAACCAAATATTTCATATAGCTGCGGATTCAGATACACTCGTAATCTTAAACCAGAATTAAGTTTAGTATCTGGGATTGACTTGAAATTTACAAAACTGAATTTTTATGTTTATGTGCCTGCTTCAGATATTCCAACTATTCCACGAGCATTTCCAAACACTCCAATTGTAGATTATACAGAGGCGCATTTCCAAATCGCTATTCCTTTTTTGATCGAAAGGCGATTTGAATTAGACGAAAAAGGGTTTTGGGCAGTTAGAGCCGGAGGCAATATAAATTACAACGGATTTAATTTGGATGGAAGAGTGGGGTGGAGTGTTACGGATATAAACGGACAGGGCGTAAGTATTTATTCAGGTGATTTTGAATATACCAATGGCTATAAACCCTGGATAACTTTTGTAGCTGCAGCAGGGAAAAATTTAGTGCTCTCAAACAAAAATATTTTGGGTTTTGAGTTGGGTATTGAGGCAGGTAAAAATGGATATGTTAGCGGCGATTATGTAATTACAATTCCCAACAAACCTGCCTCCTATGGAATTTATAAGATTAACGGTTTTTCAGCGGGTCTTACAGTTTCTTATACGTTTACCGGAGCAAATAAAAAGCTGGCTAAAAAATACATTTCAAAGTAACAAAGGGTTTTCAATGAAAGCTCAAATAAATACAGCAAAAGGCAGATTGAAATCAGCATCAACAATCTTGTTTTGCTTTTGTTTGTATTCGTCAGTAATTGCACAGGAAAAGAAAATCAGCCGTAGTGAGATATTGTCCAACTATGTTTTTAAAAGTAATCATATTCGTTTTGAGGCGTCCGGTTTAACAGTAATAAGAGCAAACCTCAAGAGTCAATCAGGTAATTATCCGGTAAAAACTTCATTTGCTCCGGGGCTGGCTATTGGTTTTAAATACCAGTTTAATTTCAACAAGAATTATGGCCTTCTTTTTGGGCCGGACGCAATTCTTACAGGACGAAATTTTATGGTTTCGTTTAACAAAAATGATTTTTCGCCACCTTTAGTAAATGATTATAATATAAAAGGTATAAATTCCTATTTGGCAGATTTGATTTTATCGTTTCCGGTAATGATTGAAAAAAGGAAACTCTATGCGGCCAACAAATATATTTTTTTTGATGGGGGGCTGCGTTTTAACGTGAGTACAGGCGCTGATTTTGATATTTTTTCGATTGTATTAATGAATACAAATAATGCTTTTTATGATGCAGGCGGTGTAAATGTGTATGCCAATAATGATGCAAAGCCGTGGCTAACTGTTCCTTTGAATGCAGGCCATGCCTGGCTGTTAAGAAATAATAATTTACTGCAAGTTTCAATATGCTCCAATATTTCATTCACTAAATATGTAAATGGTACTTACACCATTAATATACCGGGAAGGCCACTTACACAGGGGCAATACAGCTCAACAGGTTCTTTTGTTGGGTTGTCTTTAAATTATGTATTTACAAATGCCAATTACCGCATCAGAAAAGCATACGAAAAAATGAATGGTATTCAATAACTATTCTTATTCATCTCATCTGCCCGCAGTCAGATTTTAAATTTTATGAACGCAGTTGTAAACCTGCGTAAAGCAAAAGTTTAATTACATCTAATATTAAAGCAGTATGCGGTTTTTGGGTATCATACTATGTATTATTATGCCGCAGGCTTTGCTATCCCAGGCAAAGGACAGCACCCTTGTACTTCCTTTAAGGCCACCGCCTGGAATTGTTTCAAGCAACACTCAAGCCACATCCTCTAACCCGGCGCAATACAAACCTGAGATATTTACCTCCGGGTTTATAGATATTATTAATAATGGTCAGATAAATGCCTCATCAAGATTTATCAGGCTTTTTATTGGTGAGCCGGGAAAACTTGCCGTACCCTTATCAATCTATTCAGGGGTTTCTTCCAATAATTTTCAAAATTCACAAACGGCCGCACAAAGGAATAATGATATGCTGTTTACAAATTTTATTAACCCTTTAAGCGGTTTAGTAAACCTGTCAATTGACGGAGTTTTGTTTTTTAACCGCAAAAAGGAGAAAACTACCAAAGCTGGAATGCTGTATCATTTTGGAGAGCGGGTGTTAACGGGTGTAAGAACAGGTCCGGTTTCTGACCCTAACACAGGAAAGCCGGTTAACTTTTTTAATTCTTTTGTTTCAATGGGGCTATACTTTCAAACAGGGGCATGGGAAAAGAACAATGCAAGAAATCTTGGTGTTTCCTGGGTTGCAATACGCTATATTGGCTGCTATAGTAATCCTGTTCAGCTTAAAAGCTTTTTACCCGCCATTGAAACAAATGGTATTTATTTAGGTTACTCTTTAGCGTGGGGGGTGGAAATTACAAAGCTTGTAAACATTAAAGCAGTGTATTACAAATACAATAAACGGCCGGAAATAGATTATTTTCTACCTATCTATCAATTCTCGTTTAATTACGCATTCAAAAACTGAATATATAAATTGGGGGTAGTCATTTATTTAATCAACCTTATCGTAAAGGGATATTTATACAGCACATTATCACTTGCTTTGATGGTAGCGATAATACAGAGAATAATACTGCCCACATAAACAGCAAGCATGAGAAGAAATCCAATAAGTAACAACATTAATACACCGCTGATGATATAAAAAATGGTGATAGATATTTGAAAATTCATCGCTTCTTTGGCGTGTTCTGCTACATAAGGCGATTCATCTTTTTTCAATAAATAAATAATAAGCCCCGGAAAAATCCAGAAGAAGACAGAAAGTACGTGTGCAAGTATTGCCATTGTTCTTTCATCGCTGCTTACGTTGGCGTATTGGGTTTCAGAAGATTGGGAGAAGTTTTGTTGTTCCATGCGGATGAATTTTGTAGGAGGAAGGTAGGAAATATAATTTGAGTTTTAGGAGTTGTTATCTCAAAGCCCTATTTCTGCTGCATCAATTTAATGGTGTTACGAACTTAAATGCATGAAAGTGTTAAGCAATTTAAAAAACACAAATGAATTGGAGTATCAAGCTTCATTCATAAGAAATGAAAATGAACATTTAGCAGGCTTTACATGTTTTAAATAAAAGCTAGGCTTATGAAGTATTTAGCAATCTGTCTTATTTTATTATTCGCCCATCAATCATTTGCACAAAACAGATTACTATATGAAACCCCGCCACAAGGTAAGGCAAGGATTTTTCTCCTGCTTGATTTG
>JAIEQM010000032.1 GCA_019747705.1 Chitinophagaceae bacterium
TTAAGGAGCAGTGCTGAAAACCTTTTCCAAACTTTTTGTTCTACCACATCAGCAATAAATCTTTACTCAACACATTGCATTATGTCTGATGAAAAGAAAGAGTTTTTCTTCTACTTGCGACTCACCCTCCTTCTCCCTCTCTGCTAAGGCAAAGAGGGAGCGGCGCTGCAAACCTTTAATCAACTTTTTGTTCTACCACATCACCAATAAATCTTTAATCAACACATTGCAACCTCTCTCACTTTGCTCATACACTTCAACAAGCAAGGGCTGTGCCCAGCTTTGCTGCTATGGAAATGGAACCATGAAACGAGCGTGGCAAAACCGTTGCCATGAAAAACCATCGCCCGTAACCCCACCTGCCTTCCTGTATTTCATCCGTGTTAATCCGTGCAATTCGTGGCAACTTTGTTTTCTCTCCCCTGCCTTTCATCCGTGTTAATCCGTGCAATTCGTGGCAAACATGTTTTCTATTCTTATCACTGCATCTTTGGCAACTATATTTTTATTATCTTTCACCCTCAACGATTGCCTGCTACAAACAATAATTAGTTATGCCCAATTCAGCAGGTTTACAGCATTTTAATAATTTAGTTGGACTCAAGTTTCAGCTCTATAACAGTTTGTTTACATCACTCCCCTTTCACCGTATTGAAAAAACGGGGATACTCCTTTCAATGTTATTAAACAATTGCGAAGAAGGCTTCCGCAAAAAACTCAGCCCTTCACAAATCATCAATGATTTTTTTTCAAAACATACCGGGTACACCAAAGAACAGGAAAAACTCGATTTACTGTTTCGCTTTGTGCAATACGTGGAGCGGCAGGTAGTGTTGTTTGATGCACTGGAAGATGCCGCCTTTAACAAAGTAAATGATATGAACGGCAGCGGCACCTTAAAACAACTCACTGCCGAACTTCAAAAAAATAATTACAACACAGCCACGCTGGATAAACTCAAACAGTTCTGCATACGTATTGTGCTCACCGCACATCCCACACAATTTTATCCCGGCAGTGTGCTCGGCATTATTAATGATTTGGCAAAAGCCATTGCAGATGATAACATCACTGCCATCAATCAATACCTGCAGCAACTCGGCAAAACACCGTTTCTCAAAAAACAAAAACCAACACCCTATGATGAAGCTGTGAGTTTAATCTGGTATTTAGAAAATGTGTTTTACGCCGCCACAGGCAGAGTGATCAGTTATTTAAAAAAGAACAATGAAGAATTATTAAACCATCATCCCGTTGTTCAATTAGGTTTTTGGCCCGGTGGCGATAAAGATGGCAATCCATTTGTAACAAGCAGTATTACATTAAGTGTGGCTGATGCACTGCGCAGCTCCATCATCAAATGTTATTATATGGATGTGCGCAGACTCAAACGCCGGTTAACGTTTGAAGGTGTGGAACAACCTTTGGCCGATTTAGAAAAGAAACTCTACAATAATATTTTTATTCCTGGCCAGCGCACCAACCTCAGCAAAGAAGAAATCATTAACACGCTGGAGCAAATACGCCAAACCATTATTTATAACCACAACAGTTTGTTTGTGCAACTGGTGGAAAGTTTAATTACCAAAGTGGAGACCTTTGGTTTGCACTTTGCCACATTGGATATTCGCCAGGAAAGTTCTGTACACGGAAAAGTATTGCATGCACTCATCAATAAAGGCAACAACTTACAATTACTCAACGCTGCCGATTACACCAATAAAGAAACCGCAGAAGAAACGATTGTAACTGATACACTCGATACCATCAACGCCATCAAAACCATTCAGCAGTATAATGGCGTGCAGGGTTGTCACCGTTACATCATCAGTCAGTGCCAGAGTGCAGCCAATGTGCTGGAAGTAATGGAACTGTTTTTACAAAGCGGCTGGGCACAGGAGCAACTCAACATAGATATTGTGCCGCTCTTTGAAACCATTGATGACCTGCGCAATGCAGGCAAAGTAATGCATACATTATACACACATGCGGCATACAGAACACATTTGCAAAAACGCAGCAACAAACAAACCATCATGCTCGGCTTTAGCGATGGTACAAAAGATGGCGGTTACCTCATGGCCAACTGGAGCATTTACAAAGCCAAAGAAGAACTGAGCGCCGTAGCACAGCAATACAATATTGAAGTGGTGTTTTTTGACGGACGTGGCGGCCCTCCCTCCCGTGGCGGCGGTAAAACACATAAGTTTTATGCCAGCATGGGCAAGCACATCAGCGGTAATGAAATACAACTCACCGTGCAGGGGCAAACCGTGAGCAGCAATTACGGAACCATTGATGCAGCACAGTTTAATATGGAGCAGTTGATTAATGCAGGCATCACCAATCAACTCTACAACAGTCATACAACTATTTTAACCGAAGCAGAAGAAAAATTATTGTATCAACTTGCATCCGCCAGTTATGAAAAATATGCATCACTTAAAAATCATCCGGGCTTTATGGATTATTTAAGTCATGTAAGTCCGCTGCGTTATTATAGTGATACGAATATTGGAAGCCGCCCCGCCAAGCGAAGCAGCGGCAGCAAACTCAGCTTAAAAGATTTGCGTGCCATACCTTATGTGGGCAGTTGGGCACAACTCAAGCAAAACGTAACCGGATATTTTGGAGTGGGCACAGCGCTCAAACAAATGCAGGAGCAGGGTCATTTTGCTGAGCTGCAAAAATTATACAATCAATCCCTCTTTATACGCACACTGCTGGGCAATTGCGAAATGGCGTTGAAGAAATGTTTCTTTCCCCTCACCGCCTATCTCATGAACCATCCGCAGTATGGCGAACTATGGAATACCATACACGATGAGTACCTCCTCACCAAACAAATGGTATTGCAACTGAGCGGCCACACCGAACTTATGGAAGAGTATCCCGTAGAGCAGCTCTCCGTGCAAATGCGTGAGCGCATTGTTTTACCATTACTCACCATACAGCAATATGCCATTGCCCATAGCCGTGAGTTACAGGAAAAATTAATTTCCTCTCCACTGCAACCCGTGTACGAAAAATTAACCATGCGTTGCTCCTTTGGTATTATCAATGCGGCGAGGAACTCGGCGTAGAAACTTTTGCTGATGCAAAAGGTGAAGAAGGTTGTGTTACGGGCGGAGGTGCAGGTGGCAACGTCCCTTGCGTCGCACACTTCGGGGGTTGGTTTTTCATAGCAGCAATTACTGCGCAGTCTGGTTTCAACTCTTCAAACACACTAACAGATATAGCATACCATACCTTCTCTTCAGAAAATTTTTGAAGGGTTGGAAAGGAAAAAACTTTTGTATAATTTTGATTTGGCGATAACCATAATAAAATAATCCACATAACATGTTACAAGATTTAGTTGCTGAAGAAGAAAAATTTCAACCATATTTATTGAACAACGATTACACATTTATTGGCCCAGTTGACCAAGACTTTTTTTAAACCATTCTTCCAAACTGCAAATAATTTTGCACCAGTAGTTTCAGTTTTACGTTCAATACATCACGTTTTGTCAGATAGAGAATCTGTAAGAAAAGCGATTTCTTTTTTACCTGCAGGAACACTATTAAGAGTTTTTGTTGTTACACCTGCAAGGGGTGACGTATTATTGCACTCTAGCATTGAAGGTTATTGTAAAAAGAATAACATTAACTATCCTGTGAATGAAAATGAAGCTTGAACTTTTCTTTCGCAGACGAGTCATGAATAATAGTAGTTCTCAGGCGCCGTCTGTGCAAAGAGCATTTGTGCAGTGGCCGCACCCCACGCCGTGTTATGGAAACAGAAACCCGATGCCACAACTACTCAGCAATGTGCAAGCATTAACCCGGCAGTTCCTTCCGTAGCCTGTACTGAGGAACGAAGTATCAGAACAGCATGGTTGGGCTTTATACTAATGTTCAGGTTTTATTTCATTGTTCATCATGGCTGTCATTCAAAGACACCGCCTCTCCAGATTCTTTTGCGAAAGAAAGGCTCCTAACCTTATACAATTTTTACTACCAACTTAAAGCATTTCACCCTGCTCAAAAAGTTTATTCAAATCCCTTATGGAGTTTTTTTTCTGAATTTGCTTTGTATATAGGAGATATTGTAAATTGCAATGTTAGCTGCAGTTTAAACACATACAAATTATCAAACATTATATTATGCCGATTAGCAAAAAATCAGGTGACTTAACATCTAATTACAATAAAAAAATCAGTAAATGCCTGCACATATTTATTTTCTTACTATGTACAAGCTGGGGGCTAAGCTTACAAGGCCAGGAAATTAAAGTTAACCTTTCGCCTTCAGCACGTATAGAAGATGAAGTGACTAATTTTCACAGATACGGAGAATTTTTATATTCCGATAAAACGAACTGGGGTAAAATGCAATTTGCATATACTGCAAATTTAAAAAAGATAAAGTACGGAGTAGAGCTCACTCAATATGATGAACAATTAAAAGAATTGAAGAAATTATTGCTTGACAATGGAGAAAAAGATTTTGGACCGTTTCGTCATTTAGTGCATTATGGCCAAAATGCAATCTATATCATTTATTTCAAATTTATAGATGACAACAAGGTGAAGGCGTACGTAGCTAAAGTGAATCCAAATGATTTGTCTGTAGTAAACACAAAAGAGATAATGGAATATGAACAAAAAAATCAGGCCTTTTGGGGAGCTATAAAAACAATTGACGACACTCAGATTTTCTATACGGTTTCGCAGGACGGCAAAAAAGCGTGGATTGTACATGCCAGTCCCAAACTAATAATCAGTTGTGTGATAGATGGTGACCTTAACATTATTCAAAAAACAGAATCAGTACCTGTAAAGCTGGAAAAACTATTAATAACCGGTGCGCATATTGATAATAATGGCAATAAGATATTGGTTTACCGGTATGATAACCCTAACCTTAAGGAGTTTTATGAAAGAGGACTGTTTTTTCAACCAGCAAATACAAATGGTTCATTTAAACCTGTCAAATTCCCAAATAGCTATTTCCCGGGAAACCTTACGTTGCAGCCGTCAAAAGATGGCAAAAAATTATATATGGGGGGAGAGTATTTTGGTGAAGATTATTCTTCTGGAGGCAAAGGTGTTATGTTATGCGAGGTAAACATCGTATCAGGATCAATTGCAACCCCTTCGTTTTATCCTTATATGAACGAGCTCAAACAACGTGTTTTAGATTTGAGTTTTGCTTCAAAGAAAAAAGACGAAATTGTATTTAGAGATCATCACTTAAATTATCGGATAACCGAATTGGAAAATGGAACGCTTGTTTTGTCGTCAGATATGAAAATCTCAGAAAGTGGTACTAATGCAACATTCTATTCCACTGGCCCGATTATTCATTTTTTTATAAAGCCGGGCGGAAGTGTTACCGTGAATCTAATCCCCAAAAAACAACCAAGCGGATCAGTTACAGGCTTTTTCAACTATGTATTTAAAGACAAGCTGATTTGTATTTATGCTGATCGTCAGCCAGTAGAAGATAAAGAGATCATCGACAAAAAGGTTCCTTTTGTTAGTTCGGCAGATGGACTGGTTCCAATAGCAAATATTTATGATTCAGATGGGAAATTACTATCAAGAAAAGCATTACTGGACAGTAAAATAAAAATGAAGGGAAATTTAATGATTGGCAATTACTCTAAAATTGAAGAAAATAAGTTCTTGTTTCCGGTAGGTGAATCAAAAGTTAATATGGTGAAATATTATACACGTGTCAATCAAATTTGCTATCTGGAATTTTAACCCTCGTTGTTGAATTTTTGCTTGCTGTAAAATAGCTTTGCTTTTTCAATGACTATCCGCAATTTGGAATAACTAATTATTTTAGCTATTTTTGCCTAAATTAATTAGTTATGGACATAGG
>JAIEQM010000138.1 GCA_019747705.1 Chitinophagaceae bacterium
ATCAAAAATAAACACCAACTATTTTGTCCACTTGAACTCATCTTCTCTGAAATACCAACTATTTTGTCCATTACGCCGAATTATCAATATGAAATTATCTCTTGATTCCGTTATCATTTACACATTTGATGTAAACCTGCTCCGGGATTTTTATGTCAATCATTTTAACCTCAGCATCCTGGAAGAAATAAAAGATGAATGGGTGTTGTTGCGGGCGGGGCACTGCAGTATCGGTCTGCACAGAGTTGGTGAAGCTTACAGAAACAGCAACATACAAACCCAAAGCGAAACAAATATAAAATTGGTATTTGAAACAACAGAAGACCTTTCTGCTCTGAGAGAACAATTGCTCAGTAAAGGAGTTGCCATGCGAAACATTAAAACATTTGACAATTATCCATTTTGGGTATGCGATGGTGTTGACCCCGAAGGCAATGTGTTTCAGCTAAAAAAAGCAAAATAAAAATTGAACTGTTCGATGTCTGACGTTTGCAACGTCCTGACATCTATCCCTCCGAATTTCAAACTGCGGTTGGTGTCAGCACTTCACAGAAGCCTGCATGACAGTAGGCAGGTCAGATACCTTTTGAAAGAGTTAAACATAACGTGTTGTATTTTTTTACAGCACCAGAGGTGCGATATATCAGTAGAAGAATCATTTTAGAATAGTCAGAGCCCCAGCGGGGCGAAATGTGTATTTTGGTTTAAAAAACATATCGCCCCGCTGGGGCTCTAAATACATTTCGTATTGTTTTTTTCTACTGACATTTCGCCCTTCCAGGGCTTTTAAAAAACAATCCTCATCCTCTTTTCGCCAGTTCTTCTTTCAGCTTTTTCCAGTTGTAATAATTCAAATACCAAAGCGGTAAAAATAAGATGGGCATAAGCGTTGAAAACGTAAAACCCTTTTGAGAATACAAATAACCGCCGCTGATTAACATCAGTCCTACACATACACCAAGTACAATGATGGCTATCTTCATACCTTTTTCTTTTTTTACCAGTTCTTCGGTGGGTAATTCTGAGAATGGATTCTGACGCATAATTTGTTTGGTTTTAAAACAAAGAAACAAAGTTAAAGGGAAATGGTTCGTTGGTGGGGGAAGAGTCGGTTCTAATGCTGGTTAGTTAAACTATATAATTCTTGAGTTTTTTCCAGACAGTTTTTGCAAGCGGCAGGAAGAATAATCAAAACTTACAGGCAACGTGTTTATAAGCAAACAAGGGGAAACGTTACAGAATGAAAAATTTAATTAAGCAAAACCAGTTGACTGCAAATGCCTAAGAGAAACTTCAAGATATTTTGGATTAGAGAATAATGTACGTTTTCTGTCACTCCATTTTTCTAAACCTTTAGAAATTACTTGTTTGTCAAAAGTGTTTTCCTTTGTAGATATATAATCAATTGATGATAGTAATTCTAAGGCAAAATCTGAATAAAAACCTCTTAAAAAGAGAATAGTTTTATTTGCTATTTCTAATAGCTCGCTGTTTTTTTCGATATGGTTTTTTATAGTCTCAAAAGCATCCGGAATCAACGTTAATGGCTCAAAAGGTTTTTTATTCATATCACTATAACCCATTAGGTAGCTTCCATTAATTGCATTTAAGACAAATCGAACTTTGCCTGAATATGGGCCATAAAAATTTGGCTCAAACTCCAACTTAAAGTATTTCTTTGCTCCAAATTTTTGCAAGAAATAGCAAACCTTTTCGCTCGAAAACTCCGAAACATATTCACCATTTTTAACTAAGTCATACAAAACATATAGTAGTAAAGCTCGAGCATCTGTAAGCTTTGCTCTTTCTTTCATTAAATGTTCTTGAATTTGTAATGTTGGTTCGTAGACATAAACATTGATATCCAAATGTCCAAGTTTTTGTTCTATTAGTTTCTTTACCCTTTCCCAATTTAAACCCCCATTTCCTGCGCCGAGAGGCGGTATTGCAATACTTTTTATTTGTCTGTCATTAATTACTTCAACAAGATTGTCTAGACCATCCTCAATATATTTATACTCTGAAGGTTTCCTCCAGTTAGTTTTTGTAGGAAAGTTAATTATAATCCTTTCTCCTGTAGTTGTATTGCTATCAATAGCGACAAACATTTTTCCAACTTTAACCTCTTCATTTTTAGACGCTTTTTCGTAAGCTTTGTAATTATTAGGGTAGGCTTTTTTAAATTGCAAAGCAATGCCTTTCCCCATAACACCCATAGTATTTACCGTATTAACAAGAGCTTGGGCTTCGCTATCAAGAATATTGCCTGTAATATATTGTATCATTTATGTTTATTAATAGTAAGCACTAGGTATTACTTTGATTCTATGCTCTCGATCTCCAAAATCAATTAAGTCGTTTTTAGCGTTATCATTATAACAGACGAAGCCCATTATGAGATTTTGTGCTAAGTCTCCGAAAACTAAAAATTCAGCTTGCTTTTTCCGCTTTACATTTAAATCGTCCTGCCCGCCCCAATAAGCAGCTTTAATTGCATCCCAATCTATAATCTTTTCCAATTCATTAACTCTGGTTTTGTCATAAAATGAAGTTAAGCTATCAGTAGCATGACCATCTGAAAAATAGTAATTCTCATGCTGATTAATTATTCTGCTAACAGAACAAACTATGTAAACAATTCTTGAAGCAGGCGTAGACTTTATTACAAAGTTACCTCCGTTCTGTATAACATATAACATTGGCATTTTTACACCGAAGTAAAACGGAATAAAATCTCCAAGAGTTATTGTAGGTGCATGAAAATCGAGGAAATCGCCATTATCAACCTTAACTTGCTTTGTATCTCTTGTATTTATTAAACTAACGTCACCGATGGTAATATAGCTAGGATTGTGATTTGGAGAATTTCTATGCGTAACCCCGTTTTGCAATATGTGTTCAATATTGTTAATATGAGTCATTCGAAAAATCTTAATTTCTGCCAAATTCATTAATACACTTATTTGAGATTTCAAATATAGCGATTTCAAAATTTAGAGAACTTTTTGCACAATGACACCCTCCACATAAATTTACACAACCTCTTACATAAATTCAAATTGGTCATAAGTTCCAAAATATAAAAATGATACCCCCTCCCTCACACCCCAAACTGCCTCAAATGATGATCCAAATGTTTCCACATGCTGCGGCCCCATTGGTCGGCTGTTAATTTTCCAAACATGGGATGCACTTTATCACCAATACCAGCAGCGCCTTTTTCATGAAAGGCTTTTACAATGGAAAGCATTTCGGCTTTCTCTTTTTCAAAATCACGTTCATCTTTTACAATAAAATTGGGAGCGGTGGGCAGGCTTTGTTTGTAAGGATTATCGCTGTACAATACTTTTTTAAACATCCATCCGATGATGGAAAGCGGATGTTTCTTCAGCGGTTTGCTGGTTAACGGAACTTTGAAGGCTTCCTTGCAATGCGTGAGCATTTGTGCAGCCGTCATCTTTCCCCACTGGCGTGCACTGTCTGCACTTAAATGATTCAATCGCTGCAAGATGCCTTCATAAGCAGCTTTATCAAATAAAGATTTTACTTCCATGAGTGTATGTATTCGTCTTTGGAAAAATATGGAATTGTATCGTTGCTCACGGTTTCTTTTTGCTGCCAGTAATCAACCGTAACAATATGCCCGTCTTTTGTTTTAAGCATACGGCCCATCAACGCATTGGTAACATTAAACCGCACATCCGTAACACCGACGGTGAAGGTGGAAGGTGTGGGGTTTGGGGTAGAAGGTTCTGGAACTGCAGCTTCACCTTCTGCGGGCTTAGGTGTTGGTGCAGCTTTTGGTGGTGGTGATGGAACAACCACAACAGTAAATCCATTCAGCTCCAGTAATGATTGTAAAAAATCAACACGTTGTTGCGAGGCGTTCTTTTCCACCACGGCGCATTTAACACCGTTCAAATCTTCAAACTCATGATTTTTATTGATAGCCATTGTTCAATCAGTTAATCAAAACTAAATTATAGATGTATTGATAAGCGCCGCTTGCCAAACCTGTAATTACAATACCAAGCACACAAACAGCAGCGGCCAGTTTTGCATACACATTCAATTCGATTTTTGCAAGTGGTGTTTCATTGGCATCCATAAACATCGCTTTGATGATGCGTAAATAATAATACAATGAAATAACCATGTTGAGCGCTGCAATGGTAATGATAACATAATTGCCTTTGGCAGCGCCTGCAAAAATCAAAAAGAATTTTCCAAAGAAACCCGCTGTGGGCGGAATGCCTGCCAGCGAAAACAAAGCAATGGCCAGCAGCCAGGAAAGCAACGGATTGGTTTTATAAAACCCTTTAAGGTCGTTAATGGTTTCTTTACCTGTTGCACTACTGATGATGCTTACCACACCAAAGGCACCGAGGTTGGAAAACAAATACACCAGTACAAAATACACCACTGATACATTGCCTTCAGTTGTTTGCGCCATCAAACCCAATAAAATAAAACCCACCTGCGCTACAGATGAAAAAGCAAGGAATCGTTTTAAGTTCTGCTGACGGATAGCAAATAAATTACCAATAAGCATCGTTGCCAGCGAGAGTATGATGAGCAGGTGATACGATGTGGCAGCAAGCGGCGCAAAGGTTTTACTCAGCGCCTGGACCAGCACAAACAGCAAACTTCCTTTGGAGAGTACTGATAAAAAAGCAGTAACACTTACAGGAGCGCCTTCATATACATCGGCTGTCCATAAATGAAAAGGAACGGCTGATATTTTAAAACCAAATCCCGCCATTACCAACACAAATGAAAAGATTTGCAGCGGACTGCCATTCAATCCATCACTTATTTCTGTAAAGCCCAGCGCACCTGTGGTGCCATATAAAAAGGAGATACCAAAAAGCAAAAGACCCGATGCAAAAGCAGAAGAGAAAATCATTTTCATAGCTGCTTCTGACGAACGTTTTTTATCCAAATCAAAATTCACCAGTGCGGCTATCGGAATAGCGGAAAGTTCAAGACTTAAATAAAACATCAGCAAATTCTGACTGCTGATTAAAAACTGCATACCGAGTAATGAACTCAGCAGTAACATATAAAACTCAGGTGCATGCTGATGCTGTTTGAGCCAACTGTATGATTGCATGGAAACCAGTAACACGCCAAGATTGAGTACATTTTTTTCAAATACAAACAATTCATTGGTGCGATACATATTACCAAACAAACTGCCTTCTGTGTTCCGGAAAAAACCTGCAACAAGGTTTATCAACAACAAAACATTTACAGTATGCAGCAATATATCTGTATTCCAATCTTTCTTACCCAGTTTAATAAACAGAAGCAGAAAGATGATGAGCGCCAGCATCAGCTCCTGTTTCATGATTTGTATGAATGCTAAAAATTCCATAATTAAAACCAATATCGAATAAAGAACAGGGAATAAGAAATGTTGAACTTGTTTAAACTTTAAGCATCTCCCTTTTCTTTATCTTTTTTACTTTTTTGATTGTTTCTTCTTGCTGTTTCCACACTCTTCATAAATATCGAAATCAACTCATTGCATTCCTTTGCAGCTTTATCAAGCAAATCAATTTTGGGTGAAAGTTTTGCTTTTTTGATGAGCTTCAAAGCCGCATTGGTTTCCCGAAGCTCTTTGAGCAACACTTTCAACTTATGAATAAAATCATTTCTTGACTCAGCGCTTTGCGCTTCACCATAATGCAGCGCAGGTGATGTACCCGACCTTACAATTTGTCCTGCCAGATGATTTCCTGCTCTTGAGTTCACAATACTTTCTGTTATATCAACTATCGACACACCAAAATCAACCAGCCTGTCTTCCAGGTCAAATTTTCTGTTTGTTTGTGTATTCATAATTTTTAGTTTACATATTTACATATCTCACTGTTCATTAAACTGTATTCATCCTTCATTATTCTTTATTCCCTGTTCTTTATTCGGTATTCAATACCACTTCTCACTTAGCTGCAATTGTTTGTTTCATTACATGTTCACAATCCTCATTCT
>JAIEQM010000064.1 GCA_019747705.1 Chitinophagaceae bacterium
GTGGTAGTTAAATTGTTTGAGTTAAGGATGAAGCACCGCTCCTTCTCTTTAAGGAGAAGGAGGTGGAGGAGGAGGTGCAAACAAAAATGGAGAACGGCTTTCGCTCATTCTCCATCTCAAAAATATTCTGTGAATTAACAGTACACTTCAACTTTAGTTCACTCCTCGTTTACGCTTTTCCCTCTTTCAAACTCTTAGCTAAACATCTCCTTCACCCTCTCAAAAAATCCTTTATCACTTTTATCGGGTTTGGGTTCAAAGTTGTGGCTGTGCTGCATTTTTTCAAGCATGGCTTTTTCTTCGCTGCTCACATGCTGCGGTGTCCACACATTTACATAAATGAGCTGATCGCCTTTTTCATAGCTCTGCACCGCAGGAAAACCTTTTCCTTTTAACCGGAATATTTTTCCGCTTTGTGTACCTGCAGGAATTTTAATTTTTGCACGGCCATCAATCGTGGGCACTTCCACCTGTGTGCCAAACACGGCATCAGGAAACGAAATGTGTAAATCAAACGCCACATTCAAACCATCACGGTGCAGTTGTGCATGTGCTTCTTCTTCAATCACCACAATCAAATCACCGGCAGGTCCGCCACGCTCACCCATATTACCTCTGCCGCTCACATTCAACTGCATGCCTTCCTGTACACCTGCAGGAATATCAATGGAAATATTTTCTTCGCCATAAACCCGTCCTTCACCTTTACAGTTGGTGCATTTGTTAGCAATGGTTGTTCCTTCGCCGCCACATGCAGGGCAGGTTGTTACTGTTTGCATTTGGCCAAGAAAAGTATTCTGAACTCTTCTCACTTGTCCGCTGCCGCCGCAGGTGCCGCAGGTTTGTACACTTGATTTATCTTTTGCACCGCTGCCACCGCAAGGGCTGCAGGTAACATATTTTTTTACTTTGATGGTTTTGTTGGCGCCTTTTGCAATTTCTTCATAGTTGAGTTTGATGCGAACACGCAGGTTGCTGCCACGCACACCTCTTGCACGACCGCTACCGCCGCCTCTTCGTTGACCACCACCAAAGAAACTTCCAAACACATCATCGCCAAAAATATCTCCAAACTGGCTGAAGATATCATCCATGTTCATACCCTGTCCGCCGCTGAAACCACCGCCACGGCCATTACCACTCACACCTGCATGACCAAAACGGTCGTACTGACTTTTCTTATCCGCATCACTCAGCACTTCATACGCCTCCGCCGCTTCCTTAAATTTTTCTTCGGCCTCTTTGTTTCCAGGGTTACGGTCGGGGTGAAATTGCATAGCCACCTTGCGATAAGCTTTTTTAATCTCATCGGCACTGGCGCTTTTGCTTACACCCAGTATTTCGTAATAATCTCTTTTCATGCCCCTATCCCCATAAAGGGGAATATTGTTTTAAAGTTTAAAATATGATGAGCCTGCCTTACCCCCTTCAGGGGATGGGGGCTCTCACTTCCCGACCACCACTTTTGCAAAACGTATAATCTTATCGTTCAGTAAATATCCTTTTTCAATTTCATCAATCACCTTGCCTTTTAATTCATCAGATGGCGCAGGAATTTCGGTGATGGCTTCGTGCATGTCCACATTAAATTCTTTGCCTTTGGCATCCAATGCTTTCAGCCCACGGCCCTGCAGTAAAGAACGGAGTTTATGAAACACCAGTTTCACACCTTCATCTTCTTTTCCGTTTTTGGCCAGTTCTGCTTCAGCACGCTCGGCATCATCCAGCACTTCCAGTAAAGAAGTGATGACTTCTTTGCCAGCCGTTTGCATCATTTCCAAACGGTCTTTAGAGCTGCGGCGGCGAAAGGTATCAAACTCTGCCACCAGGTACAGGTATTTCTTTTTTTCTTCTTCCAGTTCGGCTTTGAGTTGTTCAACGGCCGATTCCTCTTCCACCTGTTCATTCAGGTGCTGGGTTCCTGCAATATTTTCATCGGAGTTAAGGTCAAATCCCTGTGTTTCGGTTTGCTGTTCGGTCATTTCTGTCGCTTTCTGTTCCATAATCTTGTAAAATTGTCGCCAAAGGTAAGGCCGTCAAGAATGCTGCCAAGGGGGAAAGATGGACAAATTGTCTTTCCGGGTCGGCCCGCCGCAGGCGGTCTGCCCCGAAAAGAGTGCAGAAGAAGAAAAAGGATTTATAAAAAATGTTTTTGGGGCTGTGAGCAAATGAAGTTTACTGAGCTTGTGTCCGGGCTGCTTCGGGCTTCGCTTCGCTACGGTGTTTCGCTTTGCTTCACACTACCCCTTCGCATCCCGTTGAAAATCCCGCATTAAGCGGGGCAGCCATTCATCTATGTATTTCTATTGGGCTTTTTTAATCAGCTATCTGCAAGGTTCAGGGTCAGACGACTGCGTCGGCCGACCCTGAACCATATTACAATTGAACGGGTATCATCAAAAGAAAACCTGTACAAGAATGAAAACTGTTTAATAATCAAGCGGGTTCATTTTTGTATGCCTGATGCGGATGATTCTTATTTCCGAGTCTCCAACATGATAAGAAATTCTGTACTTATGAATTTCGTATGCACGGAAAGATGGGTTTTTGTCTAATCGGTATTTATCAGGTGCATGAAGTAGTGGTTTTTCAGCGAGCTGTTTAAAGGAGTCTCTTATTTCAGAAACTACTTTCTGTGCATTTTGAAGCGAATCTTTTTTAATATAGTTATAAGCTTCCTTAAGGGATTGCCCGGCTGCATCATCAATTATTATTCGCAGCTTTACCATGTTTTCATTTCATTCTCCAGTTCTTCAAGAGTGGTGAACTGACCGTTGTTAATACGTTCCATGGCTGCATCCAGCTCTTTATTGTATTCTTCAATGGAGGTTTTCGGCGCCTGCTTGTTTGGCTTAATGAAGGTTTTAATCAACTCCAGCAAAGATTGTTTTTGCTCCTCATCAAGCTGCGTAAAATATTTAAGCAGTTCTTTATCAATTACAGAAATGGCCATTTTTTTCTTTTCTCAAATTTAGTTTTTTTAGCCCGCTTTAGCAAGAATACAACGCTAAAGAATTGCTCTGCCACATCGGCTTAAACACCATCAGCACCAGCAATACCAATGCAAGCACAAATAAAGTAAAACCAATCCTTGTTTGTTTCTTATCAACGGCTTTGTAGGCAGCGCTGTCAATGCCCTGCTGCTGTAACGTTTTTATTTGTTTGCGCAGCACAGGACTGTAAAACCCAAAACCAACAATACCCATCAGCGCAAATGTAAATTCAGCATACAGCAGCCAGCTTACTTTTAAAATGTTCATACCCGTCATCCACACCATAATATGTCCTGTAATGAGCGATAAAATATAAGAAGGATTCGCCAGCCAGTCATCCAGCGCTTTAATACCTTTTAATGCAAACAAAGTATGTTCCTTTGCTTTTTTGGCCCTTGCCGTCCACACCGCATAACTGAAGTTGAAACCAATGGCAATTATTGCAGAAAGGATATGCAGAAATTTGATGAATGTATAGAGTGACATAGTAACTTGTTTTAATACCACAAAGCTACTTTGCAAAAACTGCTCAAACATTCACCTGTGTTAATGTTTTACACCTTACGCCCTAAACACCACACCTTAAACCCTACACCCTCAACCGTTCAACCTTTTCAACCTTTTCAACCTTTTCAACTTTTCAACCTTTTCAACTTTTCAACTTTTCAACCTTTTCAACCTTTTCAACTTTTCAACTTCTCAACCTTTTCAACTTTTCAACCTTTTCAACCTTTTCAACTTTTCAACCTTTTCAACTTTTCAACCCTCCCCCCTTCATCCCCGCAATCATCCTGCTCAAACTCTGTGGCTTTACACCGAGGTAAGAAGCAATCATGTGTTGCGGCACACGCTGAAAGAGTTCAGGAAATTTTTGTGTAAGTTTTTGATGACGTACAGCCAAATCATCAATATAAAACTGAACCATACGTTCCACCAGTTTGGCGTATTCATCATCGGTAGTATCAATATGAAATTTCAGGAACTTGGGATTATCCGCATACAGTTGCGTAATCCCTTCTTTAAAAAAATAACTGAAGTGACAGTCTTCAATGGTTTCAAAATAAAAGTTGGAAAATTGTTCTTTGGCAAAACTTAAATATTCTGTTACCCAGTCATCTTCCTTAAAAAAGAAAATGGTTTTTTCTTCGCCGTTTTCATCAATGATGTAACTGCGGCACATGCCTTTTTCCAGGTAATACATTTTACTGAACACAGTACCTGGTCTTGAAAAAACAGTTCGTTTGGGAATGGTAATTTCTTTGCGGCCGCTGATTATCTGCAGCCATTCATCATCCGTTACTTTTATAGAGCGTTCAAATTTGTGGCGCATGATTCAAAGTTACTGTACCACTTTTATATTGCGCTTTAATTCAGGTGTTTCCATATACGCTTCACATACAATGCAATTTTCTTCCGTTGCTTTTTCAACAATCCTGCATTCAAATACATCACCCGCCTTTAAACCAGCGTTCACAAAATCACAATGATTGGCTACGGCAAATACATGTTTGTAATTTTTCCAATTGCTGCCGGGTTTGTAAAAATTACTGTCTTCAATCTGCACAATATGCTGTCCGCATAATGTGGCAACTAATTTGGCTTTAAATGTTCCTGAAAGTTTTTTGGATGGTTTGCATTGCAAATTGCCAAGGCTTACAATTAAAAAAGAAAAAATAAAAATCGGTTTCATATTACTCATTGTGAGTCTCAAGATAAAGCTTTTGTTACAGGTAGCAACATTGCATAGCCATAACAAATACCTTTGCGGCTTATGACAAAAGTAACGCTCAACCGCAAAATTTCTCCCCGTGTGTTTAACGGACACCCCTGGGTGTTTGGCAATGAAGTAAACAGGGTGGAAGGCGATGCTGCAGCAGGCGCCATTGCCGATGTGTATCTGCACGATAATAAATTCCTGGGCCGTGGTTATTTCAATCCGCAATCACAAATACAGGTTCGTATTCTTACAAGAAATAAGAATGAAGAAATTAATGAACAATTCTTCTTCAAAAAATTAAATGAAGCATGGAACTACCGGCAGCAACTTGGCTACAAAGAAAACTGCCGTTTAATTTTTGGCGAAGCAGATGGATTGCCGCAACTCATCATTGATAAGTTCAACGATTATTTTGTAATTCAAACTTTAGCATTTGGAATTGATGTTTGGAAACCCGCCATTGTAAAAGCCATCAACCAAATTTTTCAGCCCAAAGGCATTTATGAACGCAACGATGTGCCCGTTCGTGAACTGGAAGGCATGCAGCAACAAAAAGGATTTTTAAGTGAGCCGTTTGATACCGATATCATCATCAATGAAAATGGTTTGCAGTTTCATGTGGATATTGCCAATGGTCAAAAAACAGGATATTTCCTTGACCAGCAGGATAACCGCCGTGCCATACAGCATATTGTAAAAGATGCAGATGTGCTGGGCGCTTTTACTTATACTGGCACTTTTGAAATACATGCAGCAAAGTATGGAGCTAAGTCTGTACACGGGCTTGACATCAGCGAAAGCGCCATTGCCATGTGCAACAAAAATGCTGAACTCAACGGCGTGGCCGATAAATGCACTTTTGAATGTGTCAATGCATTCGACGTTTTAAAAACATGGGCAAAAGAAGGTAAGCAATATGATGTGGTGATGCTCGACCCGCCATCCTTCACCAAATCAAGAGCCACCATTCAAAAAGCCATCACGGGTTATAAAGAAATCAATCTCCGAGGTATGAAACTGGTAAAGCCGGGCGGGTTCCTCGTTACTTCTTCCTGTACTAATTTGGTTCAACCCGATTTGTTTTTGGAAATCATTCAAATGGCAGCCAAAGATGCACGGCGGCAACTACGGCAGGTAACGTTTCAAACCCAAAGTGCCGACCACCCTATCATTTGGGGCTGGGAGAATACACATTACCTGAAGTTTTTGATTGTGCAGGTGCTGTAAATAAAAAAAGTGGGATAACCCACTCCGGGCAGGGCTTTGTGCAGGTTGGGAAATAGAATTCCGTCTGCCCATAACCGAAGTTGAGTTTTGTAATATTGTTGACGTTTTATTCAATCGCTGAATTTATAACGTCCTGTTGGAACTGAAGCTAAATAGGGCTTGCTCAAAAACTCAGCCTAATTTTTAACTCATAAAATTTTGGTTGGCAAGATTTATAAAATGCCAT
>JAIEQM010000098.1 GCA_019747705.1 Chitinophagaceae bacterium
TATTCAAAAAAACACAGACCTCAATAAAGCCTTTTTTCATGAACCTAATGTAGCCTATGCTATGTAATAGTTAGTATCATATGTTTAATTTAGATGCGTTTGCCCTGTCCGTTTATAATAATTTTTTTTATTCCTGCCAACTTGTGCCTGATAACAGGAATGACCAAGGAGCAGCTTTTAAAAAAATTGGGCAAACATATTGCTGCACTGCGGGTAGAAAAGTCTATTAGTCAGGCAGAGCTGGCAAGACTTTGTGATAAAGATGCACAAAGCTTAAACAGGCTTGAAAAAGGCAGAATCAATCCCAGCATTTTTTACTTGTATCAAATAGCTCAGGAACTAAATGTATCCTTAAAGGAAATGGTTGATTTCGAAAATTAAGTATTATCAATTCATTCACATTGCTATTGGCAAATGGCAACACTTAATATTAAAAAATAAGGCGGCTCTTGGTAAAGCTATTGCCGATAAAAAAGGCAACATCAAAAAAATACCGGCAAAGGATTTATAAAAAACATTTCCGACTCTTTTCAGCATCTGTTTATTTTCCCGCCTTTTTAATGATACAAAATGTATTTTGTTGCAGGGTTTGTATTATTTTCCGCTCCCAAAACACTCCACAGAATGAAGCATTGGCTCCTCACCTTTTCTTTGCTGGCTTCTGCATTTTTTTTGTATGCTCAGGATTTTTCCAAAGGCATAAACGATGCGTTTATTGTAACCCGGATGGTGGAGAAATTTCATCTGCAACCCAAACCTTTGAATGATGAATTCAGCAATAACCTCTTCTATCTTTTTTTAAAAGAACTGGATGAAAACAAAATACTTTTTCTTGAGGAAGATATCAAAAAACTTGCTTCTTACCGTTTACAGCTGGATGATGCGATAGCCAAACGGCAAACAGATTTTCTGCAGTTTACCGCAGGCATTTACCTGCAACGTATGAAGCAGAACGACTCACTTATCAAACTCATTTGCAAAGCGCCATTCAATTTTACTGCTGCTGATAAGATGTTGCTGAATGATACAACGTATCCATCAAGTATCTCACAAAAACTGCAGCGGTTTACACACTATCTCAAATGGCAGGTGCTGGATGAAATTACTGACGACGAAAGTATTTTCAATCTCAGTCCGGCGGCTCAAAAAAAGTTTATTGACAGTGCAGAAGCTGTGCAGCGCAAACAAATTATTGCAAGAAGTACCAAACGGTATGCTGCCATTCTGGAACCAGGCAAATTAACCACCACCATCAGCAATCTTTTTTGCAAAGCAGTGGCCCATTGCTACGACCCGCATACCAGCTTTATGCCTGCTGAGGAAAAAGAAGCTTTTGATGAAGACCTGGGCCAAAAACCATTACGCTTTGGTTTGGGTTTAAATGAAAATGAAAAAGGTGAAGTAACCATCAGCAACCTGCTGCCCGGCAGTAGCGCATTTAAAAGTGCATCGCTCAATGCAGGAGATAAAATCATTGCTGTACAGGAACCGGGCAAACCTTTAATAAATGTTTCATCTTTCACGCTGTTGCAGGTGGACAGTGTGCTGAATGAAATAAAAGACGAACATTTAGTTCTCACTGTAAAAAAACCTGATGGCACTACTAAGCAAACGGCGCTAAGCAAAGAACGCTTTGCCACGGAAGAAGATGAAGAAGATAAAGTGCAGGGCTATGTTTTGAAAGGAAGCAAAAACATCGGCTATATTTCCATTCCGGATTTTTATGTGGACTGGGAAGATGATGAAAATGGTATTGCCGGTTGCGCCAACGATGTGGCTAAAGAAATCATCAAACTCAAAAAAGAAAAGATTGAAGGATTAATACTTGATATCCGTTCCAATGGCGGCGGCTCCATGCAGGAAGCAATTGAACTCTCCGGAATTTTTATTGATGGCGGGCCTGTAGGATTGATAAAAGAAAAAACCGGCAAACCCATTACACTGAAAGATGTAAACAGCGGAACCATTTATGACGGGCCTTTACTTATCATGGTAAATGGTTACAGTGCTTCAGCATCAGAAATGCTGAGCGGCACATTGCAGGATTATAACCGTGCCTTAATTGTAGGTACCCCTACTTACGGCAAAGCAACAGGCCAGGTTATTTACCCGATGGATACGCTGGTAACGAATGAAACGATTGACCGGTTTGAAACAGCGAACTACATTAAGATTACCAGTTTTGGTTTGTACCGGATAAACGGAACAACAGCCCAGCAAAACGGTGTACAGCCAGATGCCGAACTGCCCGATTTGCTGCGTATTGTGGCGCAGCGTGAAAAAGATGAACCCTTTGCTTTTTCATTAACTCCCATTGAGCCCAATAAATATTACAAACCTTTTACCGCTTTGAACAAAACCGGTTTGAAAGCTGCCGCACAAATCTGCACCGATACTGCTTTATATTTTAAAAAACTGGCAGCGTATTCCGCTTTATACAATCAGGTAAAACAGCAAAAGGAATTTTCATTAAAACTGGAAGATGTGCTGCAGTATAAACAAAAACAAAAAAATTATATTGATTATTTTGAAAACTATCAGCAACAGGGCCAGTATAAAGTTGACAATTATCTGCTGCACAAAGAACGTTTAAAAGCCGGCGAATGGCTCACGGGTTTGGATAACGAAGTAAAACAAGCTATTAATACAGACCCGTACATTCAAATCTGTTATCAGTTAATTTTACAAATCATCAAATAAAACATCCATTTAGTATGAACTGCAAAACACTCTTTTTACTGTCTTTCTTTTTTCTTGCTGTGCTTTCTTCCTTTGCCCAGGACGACCCGGGAGCATACATGAATCTTGTAAACAAAGCAGAAGATGAAGCCAATCAAAAATATTTGTTGTATGTGAGTACCGCAGCACACAGCGGCCGCATCAAAAAAATTGAAAAAATGCGGCAGCAGGCAATAGATGGTATCATCAGCAGCCGCAATAAATCAATTGGTTTGCCTTTGTATAAAGGTGATAACAGTTTGCGCCAGGCAAGTATTGACTATCTCAATTTTCTCTATCTCATTTTTGCAGAAGAGTATGCCAAGATTGTAAACATGGAAGATATAGCGGAGCAATCCTTTAACGAAATGCAGGCTTTCCTGCTGCTGCAGCAAAAAACTTCTGAAAAATTAGAAGAAGCAACAGCTAAAAGAAATAAGGCGCAAAAAGATTTTGCTTTAAAATACAATGTGCGTTTGATTGATGACAAAACGGAGGGGGAAAGCAAATCAAAAAAAGCATCAAGAGTTCTTGAATACCGCAATGCCATTTATCTCATCTTTTTTAAATGCAACTGGCAATATGGAGAACTGAACAAGGCGCTGGATTCAAAAAAAGTGAATACAGCAGAGCAGGCACGTATGGCCCTCATCAGTTACGCAAAAGAAGGAATGGCTGCACTGGATACACTTAAAAATTTCGACGGCGACCCATCGCTTGCCAATGCCTGCCGGCATGCATTGAATCAGTACAAACGGATAGCAGAAATCGATGTGCCCAAAATGACTGATTTTTACCTGAAAGAAGAGAACTTTCAAAAAGTAAAACGCTCTTTTGACAGCAAGCCTCAAAACAACCGTACGCAGGAAGATGTAAATGCGTATAACAAAGCAGTGAACGAAATGAATGCTGCTGTTAATGTGTTTAACAGCACGTCACAACAAGCCAATAAAACGGCGAATGAAGTTGGAGAAGGATATAATAAAGCAGATAAAGAATTTGGTGATAAACACACTCCGTATTTCAAAAAATAAGAACGCCGTTTATCCGTTTATACTGTATGAACAAATGCGTACGCATGATTGGTTTTGTTTTTTTATTACTGGCTGCCTGTAAACAGAAACCGGCACAGCAAGCGGTTGAAAATAAAAAAGCAAAACCAATTGTGTTGTTACAACCGCTTCAGTTTGCTGATTCATCAGCGCTGCTGCAACTCAAAGATTCCATTGAACAGTTTTACAATGTAAACGTTTTCATCGCTGCCAATACAGCATTTCCTGAAAACCTGTTTTATAAACCCCGCAACCGCTACCGTGCCGACCGAATCATTCACTGGCTGCGAATGAATATTGCAGACAGTATACGAACCGCTGTGGGCATCACAGCAAAAGATGTTTCTACCACCAAAGGTGATGCTTATGATTATGGTGTGATGGGTTTGGGTTACCATCCCGGTCATGCATGTGTGGTGTCAACTTATCGCCCGGCAAAAACAGCAAAGAACAAAATGCATTTGCAACAACGGTTATTAAAACTGGTGATACATGAAATGGGCCACAACTTTGGGTTGCCGCATTGCAGTAATGAGGAATGTTTTATGGTGGATGCTGAAGGGAAAATGAAACTGGATAAGGAAAAATATTTGTGCAACAGTTGTAAAAAAAAGCTGAAGCTGTAATTTTTAGACTCCGGTCAAAATTGAAACAAATAAGAACCGGATACTTTCAACTGTTATCCCATAAGTTAAATTTTCAGGCTTCTTTTTGTGTTTATAAAAGAGTAAATTTGAAAAAACAATGACCATGGATGCTTTACAGCAAATGCGGAAAAATGTAAAGAAGTATATTGATACTGCCGATGAAAAAACAGTAAAAATGGTTCATGCACTGCTTGAAGTGGATGCAGATGCAGATAGGTGGGATACATTACCCGGTAAAGTAAAAGCCGATGTTGAAATTGCCATGAAGCAGGCAGACAGAGGAGAAACATTAACACATGGGGAAGTAAAGAAAAAGTATCCTCAATGGTTTACAAAATAATTTGCGCTTATTACCGAAAAGAAAATTCTCAGCATTGCACGTCATCCCGGGATTGATTCTCCCAGAAACAAAAAGAATAAAAATATCCGCCATACTGTTTTGCACAAACGGGTTTCTTTAATATACCGGGTTAATAACCGTAAAATGCAAATAGAGTTATTAAGGTTTTGGAATACCTATCAAAACCCGGCAAAGTTGAAAAATAAGTAGCGCTTGACTGCTTGAAATTTCTGTTCACTTTGTCATCTTTAGTCTTAGAGGCTCTTTAAATTTAAGCCAGTAAAATTTTTAAAGTAAACCAGATAAGGAACGATTTCTATGCAATGAATGTAAAAAGTCATTAAAGTTGTAAACAGCATTCACCCGCTTCCGTTTTCAAAAATTCTTTTTGCTTTTCTCAAAACCTTTGTACCTTTTCCTTCCGCCTTCGTTTTTGGCTTTTGTTTTTATTTTTTACAGTACCCCTCAGCCGCAATCCAGGATTATTAACAATTGAGAGAAACCATTATCTGCATAGTAAATAACAATTACAAATAAAATTCCTATTATCTAAATACAAGTATTAGTTTTTTAAGAACTGCTGAACTGTTGTTTCAGTACCATCAAAATACTGCAACAGGTAAATACCTTTGTTTAAATGGGAAACATCTACAAACATTGCCTGGGCTTGTACCACCCGGCTTAGCATCATTCTTCCGGAAGCATCGGTAATTCTGATAATACCTTTACTTTTTAATCCTGCAATGTTGAGCCTGTTTGTAACCGGATTAGGATTTATTGATAAACGGGCAAAGCCGCCTGTTTGAATACGAAGCAATGAAGAGTAAGCTGATTTACCGTTTAAGTCAATCATCTTTAACCTGTAATAATACCTGCTGCCTGTAAGAATGTTGTTATCCCGGAAACTGTATTGATTAGCTGTTGATAAATCTACTCTCCCTATCTGTTTAAAGATAACTGCATCATCACTTCTTTCAATTTCAAAATGAGAAAAATCAATATTCTGTTCTGCTGTCCACATAAGGTTAACAGCATTATTTTTATAATCGCCGCTAAAGGAAGTAAGAAGAATGGGTAAGGTGCAATTGGCAAATACAAATGCAGCATCAAAATTTCCGTAATTACCTATGTTTGCAACGAAACGGTAATTACCTGCCGGCAGTGTAACATTTCCAAATAAATAATACCAGTTTTCCTGTGCTGGGCTTGCTCCGTCTGAAACTGTAAACGCACGGGTAGAAGAGGTGGCTACAACTGTAAGGGAGGGCAATGAAACAATATTAATACTGGCTGTCCAGTTTACATATCCTGCCTGTTCTCTGCTGGAGAAGTAACCGCCAAAAGATATAGACGTGCTGCTTCCTGAAATTGTAAAATTCTGGAAAACGGTGCCTGCTGCACTGGTTACATCTATATACTGTGTTCCATTTCTGGCATTATCAGGTCCGCCACCATAAGCGGTGCCATTCGTACGTATTACATTAAAAGGTCCGCCTGTCATCGTCCTTTAGCTTTGCCTTGATTACTTATTTAAAAATAAAGCTACTACTATTACTTTTCTTTTTTTGGTTCTTTTTT
>JAIEQM010000172.1 GCA_019747705.1 Chitinophagaceae bacterium
AAACCGCCGTACACGCAAGTACATACGGTGGTGTGAGAGGGCGGCAAAGTTTAATATCTTTGCCCCCTACTCAATTTTGCTTCCACCACTTCCACTTCAAACACCAAAATGCTGTTGGGTGGAATTTTTGCAGCTCTTGTTCTTATACCATAGGAAAGCCCGGAAGGAATGATGATTTTTATTTTGCCACCAACTTTTAATAACGGCACACCAATTTGCCATCCTTTTATTAAGCGGGCTAAAGGAAAAGTGGCGGGTTTCTCTTTTGTTTGATCAAATACAGAACCATCAATGAGCAATGAGCCTTTATAAAATACAGTAACGGTATCTGTAACCTTCACCTGTCTGCCTGTTCCTTCTTTAAGAATGGTGTAATAAACACTTTCATGCAGGTTAACCGCATCTGTTTTATTTTCTTTGATGAGTTGCTGAATGGTTGCTTCATCTTTGGTGGCCTGTGCCGTACTGTCAATATTGCTCATGGGATTAATAACGGGAGGGGAAGCAGGTTCATTTAGCAAATTTTTCCAGCTTCCATTGTTGCGTTGCAGCCACACACGGTTGAATTGAGTTGCCAGCAGTTTGTTATTTGTATAAAATGTTGAAATCGTTTTTACAGTTCCCCATCTTCCTGAAATTTTACAGGTGCCAATTAATTTCCATTTATTTGCTGATGGAAAATATACATAGCCGCTGTACAAAATAAAATTCGCTGCTGAATCAGTTGCTGTGCTCAGCATGAGTTGATAATCTTCATTCAGGTTCCAGTTAAAATTCCAAACGAGTTCTCCTTTTTCCTGCTTCACATCAACGCCTGTTGCAACTACAACAGCATCTTCGGGAAACTCCAGTTCTATTTCCTTTTCTTTTTTATCCGCCTCCATGAAAAGCGAAACTTCATCTGCTTTTATGCCAATATTGTTTTCTTTTTTGGGGTGAACAGATTTTGCATGAACCCGGGTAAGAAAACCAATGACTTTTATGCTATCAGGTACCGGATACATAATGCTGCTGTCTTTTGAAAAACCCAATGCATCCGTCATCAGTATCATACAAAAGAAAATAAAACTGTATTTCATATTTGTAAGTTAAAGCGATGAAGTTACTCTAAATGAACGAACCGGCGCAAAGCCCGGTTCATTCTCAAAAAGTTTACATTGTTTAAAACAATACACCGTTGTTTACATAATAAAAATAAGAGTTGCTGCCGCTAAAGGTCCAGTTCGCAGCATTAAAGCTTCCGTTACCTGTGTTGCTGCCTGCAATACGGTAAGCGCTTACAGCCTGAGCGCTTCTGTTCCAGGTAAGAGGTGTGCCGCTCACGCATGTTTCAGCACCCAATCCCGTGTTGCGTAAAAAATAGGCGTTGTTAATACCATAAACTTTTCCAATACCTGCAGCATCAATACAAACTGCAGTTTGTTCATCAACGCCACTGCCTTTTACGGTTGATGAAAAATTTCTGTTTCATATTGTGTTGGTTAAAAGTTGAAGTAAAATAGAAAATTTAGTTCATACTGCAAGTAAAAGAAGCGAAATACTTTAAACGTTAATCATTGGCCTTTAAAGCTGTCAGCAAAACAATTTCTTACATTGCAAGCATGACAGATGTTTGGATTCTTATTCTTGTTTGTGCCGGTGCATTGCTCTCCGGGTTTATTGATGCAGTAGTTGGCGGGGGCGGATTAATACAAGTGCCGCTGTTGTTGATTTTATTTCCGCAGTTTACACATGTGCAGGTAATAGCCACCAACCGTTTTGCATCACTGGCAGGAACAAGTGTGGCGGCTTTTCATTATTTACGAAACGTGGGTGTGGATACGGCTGTTGTGGCAACAGCAGGCATTGCATCAGCTATTACGGCATTTGGCGGAACCTTTGTAATGAAACTCATAGCTCCTGAAACTTTTAAGCCCATCCTGCTTTTGGTTATTGTAGTACTTGCCATTTATACCTTCACCAAAAAAGATTTTGGTATTGATCATTTGCCCAGGTACAAAGGCGCAAAGCTTTTGGTTGTATGCGGATTGATTGGCGCTGCACTTGGTTTTTATAATGGATTTATTGGCCCCGGTACCGGAAGTTTACTGGTTTTCTCATTGGTGAGTATTGCAGGTATGAGTTTTTTACATGCATCTTCATCATCAAAAGTTATCAATGCCATTGCCGATGCTGCTTCATTGGTTGGATTTTTCTTAAGCAAGGCAGTTGTGTTTAAAATTGCCATACCCATGATGCTTTGCAATATGCTGGGTGGTTATATTGGAAGCAAGGCCGCCCTTTTAAAAGGAAACAGCTTTATACGTTATGTGTTTCTGCTGGTTATGATTATTTTGATTGTAAGATTGGGGTGGGATGTACTGAAGTAACGGCCTCCTGTTAAAGAATAGTTCTGTCTGTTTGTATTTAATGTTAAGTTATCCTGTTCAAAAAAAGTTTACAGAAAAATCATATTGACGTAACAGAAAAAACAGATGGCGGTTTAACATTTGCAGAAATTGTTTTATGAATTGGGTTGATGCAGTTGAAAAGGCCGATGAATTTTTGTTTCTTCTTATCCATACTGATGCTGATCATCAATGGCTTGACCCGGTAATGCTGATACTGAGAAACCCTTTTACGTGGGTTCCGTTTTATATTTTCATTGCAGCGTACGGGGTTTTTAAAACCGGTAATTTTTTCTGGCTGCTCTTCACAGCCAGTATAGTTGTATTTTCTTTTACTGATATACTTTCAGCAGAAATTTTAAAACCATTAATCGGACGGGAACGCCCCTGTTTTAATACAGACCTGAAACCATTTATCAGAAATATCATTGATTGCGGCGGCATCTATTCCTTTCCTTCATCTCACGCCTGCAATCATTTTGGCCTTGCAACAGTGTGGTATTTATTTTTTAAGCAATACGCCGGTGTAAAATGGAAATGGTTATTTATATGGGCTGGTGTTATTTGTTACGCACAGGTTTATGTTGGCAAACATTATCCGATGGATGTGCTCACGGGCGCAGGTGCCGGAACCATTATTGGTTTTGCGGTAATGGTCATCACGAATTTTTGTTTTTAAAAGACAGGTTTCATTTAATTTACACAATCAAACAGGCGTTGTATAAACTAAAGAACCACGCCTCATCCAAAGTTGTAAAGATTGTGTAATGATGTTCAGTAAAAATCACTTCAGTAATTTTTATTTTTTTCTGATGGCGGGCATTCTGGTAAATGCAAGCGGATTGTTTATGACCATACCGGAACCGGATGCCGACTTATATGCAGGTATTGCCAAAACTATGGCGCAAACCAATGATTTTATTAACTTAAAAGACCTTGGGACAGACTGGCTGGATAAACCACATTTCCCTTTCTGGCTTACTGCCATCAGCTTTAAAATTTTCGGGTACACTTCTTTTGCTTACAGGTTGCCGGCTTTTATTTTTTGGCTGATGGGCGCTTTCTATACATGGAAGTTTGCAAAAGTGTTTTACAATGATATTACTGCGAAGCTTTCAGTATTAATATATATTACAGCAGCACATTTGGTGATCTCCAACAGTGATGTGCGTGCCGAACCTTTCCTTACAGGTTTAATCATTGCTTCAGTATATCATTTTTATAAGGCGGGCGTAACGAAACAAATTCTTTCATTGCATGTAGTGGCGGGGTCTTTGTTTGCAGCCTGTGCACTGATGACCAAAGGTCTTTTCACTGTAATTCCTGTTGCCGCCGGTTTGTTACTGCATTGGATCATGAAAAAGGAGTGGGCCGTTGTTTTTTCTTTCAAATGGCTTGCGGCTCTTTTACTCATCAGTATTTTTATTCTGCCCGAACTGTATTGTTTGTATATGCAGTTTGATCTGCATCCTGAAAAAGTTGTGTTTGGTAAAACAAATGTTTCCGGCATCCGGTTCTTTTTTTGGGACAGCCAGTTTGGCCGGTTTTTTAATACCGGCCCCATAAAAGGCGAAGGTGATTTGTTGTTTTATGTTCACACAGCGCTATGGGCCTTTCTTCCCTGGAGTTTGATATTGTATGCTGCCGTTTTTAGTTGTTTAAAGAAAATACTGTTGAGTAAAAATCAGCAAGCGGAGTTCATTTCAATCGGCGCTTCTGCAACAGCTTTCCTGATGTTTTCGTTCTCCTCTTTTCAGTTACCGCATTATTTAAATATTGTATTTCCCTTTTTTGCAATCATTTCAGCACACTGGCTTCTTTCCCTTGCCCATCAAAAAAATCTAAAAATAATTTCCGGTTTGCAGTTGGGTCTTTCAATAGCGCTGGCGGTAGCTGCAGCGCTGCTGCCATTTGTTTTTTCAATCAAAAACAGTTGGGTGATATGCGGGCTGACTGTGCTGGCATTTTCAGTTTTATTACTCATCAAAACGAAAACAGATAGCTACCACTTTATCCTTACATACTGTGCTGCCTGTATTTTATACCTAAACCTGAATTTAATTTTTTACCCGCAACTGCTCAAATACCAGGGCGGGAGCGAAGCTGCTTTTTACCTTAACAGCAAAAAGAATACAGTGCCGGTTTATGTTTATGAACTTCGTTCTTATTCCTTCGAGTTTTACAATAAACTGCCGGTAGCTTATTGTGCCGCTCCGGATATTAACAACATCAAAAAGCCGTTTATTTTATTTACAAAAGAAGAAAATTTGAAACAGTTGGGGGAGAGAGGTTTTTTTTCAAAAATAATAAAAAGAATTTCCCAGTATCCTGTAAGCCGCCTCAGTATTGATTTCTTAAATCCGGCCACACGAATGATGCAAATAAAAAACTATGTTTTGGTTATTATTGAGTAAAAAACTTATGTAGTATGCAGGTAAATCAAAAAATGTAAATTTGCCCGCATTTCAAAAAGAGAGTATAAATTTTATGATGAAAAGGGTAAAAAAAATAAACAGCTTTTTTGGCATTTTTGCTCTTTGTTTCAGTGCAGGCTTGTATTTGTTCTTACTGCTGGGCAAAGAATTAAGCTTTGTAACATTAAACAAAGTGCATAATTCTTTTTTAGATAATTTTTTTTCTGTTATTACATTGCTGGGGGACGGGGTGCTGTCTATTCTGGTTTTTATTCTTTTACTTTTAATAAGGCAGTACAAAGTAGCGTTTCAGGTAATAACGGCTTTTATTTTTTCAGGCCTGGCAGCGCAAAGCCTCAAAAGCTTTGTGGCTGCCCCCCGGCCCGCAACTTTTTTTCCAAAAGGCAGTTATCACTATTTTATTGATGGGGTTACTCATATCGGTTTTAGCAGCTTCCCTTCTGGCCACACTGCTTCAGTTTTTGCTTTGTTAACTGTTTATGCTTTAAATGATCAGAACCAGTACAGGCGTATATTATACGCTGCAATGGCGGTTTTAACCGGCTATTCACGAATGTACCTTGGCCAGCATTTTCTCGGCGATGTATTGGGCGGAGCTGCAGTGGGTGTTATATTTGGTGTGTTAAGTTATTATAGTATCAATTATTTATACAGCCGAAGGAAAAAAGAACAGACATTTACAGGCCATTAATTTAAATACTTTAATCTTTCCGTTGTTTCAAATTATTTCTCAAATAAAAAAACGGAAGCTGTTCTTTTTAATTGCATCAGCAACAATTTGCAGGTTGCTGATAGCTGCTTTTACTGAACTGGGCAATGATGAAGTGTATTATTACACTTATGCCCTTCTTTGAAAAGCAATTATTTTGATCATCCGCCCGGCGTTGCATTGCTCATACGGCTTTCCACTTTCAATCTTTTATTTACTTCTGAAGTGATGGTTCGGCTGGGGTGCAATTATTTGTGCGGCCATCAATATATTGCTGGTGTTTAAAATTGCAACGCATATTAAGAATGAAAGGGCAGGGTGGTATGCAGCCTTGCTTTTTACAGCTTCTGTTTATTGCAGCATCATTGCCGGTACATTTATTCTTCCTGATTCACCGCAATTAACCTTCTGGCGTTTGAGTTTATGGTTGCTCGTTTTGATTCTTGATGAACAGCAACACATGCAATGAAGCCTGATGCATTGATATTGGCGCATTAATGGTTTACTGCGGCGCACTATGATTATTATGTGGCGCAGCCGCTTCACCTTACGTTGCCGGGAGTTGGCCCTGTGGAAGAAATTCATCGTTATCAATGGCTCAACCTCCAGCGGAAACAGTTATACAAAGGTGCTGACGCCTATTTTATTACGGCTGCTGACCTGGATCATCATCCTTCTGAAATTTTTGGAAAACAGTTTGAACAGATCAATGCACCCGATACAATCCTCATTGAAAGAAACCAAATTCCTGTTCGCAGGTTTTATGTGTACCGCCTCAAAAATTATAACCCTCACTTTTAAGTGAGGGCATAAGCATGAAATGTATTTGGCTTTAGCCATGAACCAAACCCAAAAAGTAAAAAAGGTGTAACTGAGTTCAAAAGAATGATTTGGAATGTTAGCTGATGCTGATAAGATCATGGCTAAAGCCATTTCATTTTTTTTTGCTTTCCCCGGCTTAAAAGCCGGGGTTAAAAATAAAGCCGAATTTGTAAGCGATGACCACATAAAAATA
>JAIEQM010000175.1 GCA_019747705.1 Chitinophagaceae bacterium
ACGAATAACACCACCAGCATCGGACTGGCAGCCAGTGGTTCAGGCAATATCCCATCTTTTAACGCAATTAATACCGGCACTGCTCCTGTTGTGGCAACCGTTACGGTTACACCATCGTTCACCAATGCAGGTGTAACCTGCGTGGGTACGCCAGGAACGTTTACCATTACGGTTAATCCAATACCTTCGGTAAATACGGTGGCCAGCCAGGTGCTTTGTAACGGGTTCTCCACTGCAGCCGTTAACTTTACCGGTAATGTTGCGGGTACTACGTTTAGCTGGACCAACAGTGTACCCGGCATCGGACTTTCTGCTTCGGGTACAGGTAATATTGCCAGCTTTAAAGCTATTAATACCGGCAACAGCCCCGTAATAGCTACCATTACTGTTACACCCATCGCTAATGGATGCAGCGGCACTCCTGTTAGCTTTACCATCAGGGTGAACCCGACTCCAACGATTACACTCAGTACTTCTATTCCGCCATTACTGGTACCGGGCAGGTTGCTCAACATCACTGCTACCACCAACCCATCCGGCGGAAGCTTTGTATGGTTCAGAAACAATGTGGTGGTTCAAAACCAGGCAGGACCTGTATTGCCCAATATTGATATTGACGCCTTGGGAACTTACCGCACACAATACACTGATCCCAACGGTTGTGTATCCGTATCATCTGATGTTGTGGTAGCGGCTGATAAAACAGAAAAACTGTTTATCTATCCCAACCCGAACCGGGGTATCTTCCAGGTGCGTTTGTACGAAGAGTCCACACAGGAAATAACCGTGAATGTGTATGATTCCAAAGGCAGCAGGGTGTACCAGAAGAAAACCATTACTACCGGACCATTTACACAAATACTGGTCAATCTCGGGCAGGGTGCAAGAGGAACTTATTTAGTGGAAGTGCTCAAACAAAACGGACAAAGAGCCGGTACAAAACCAGTGCTGGTAACCTTCTTCTGATAAATTGTTCAATAAATAAAAACTCAAACCCCGGTTCAAATGAACCGGGGTTTTTTATTGAATAGGTAATGTAGTCAAAAAATATCTCACTCATGTCTGAACGATTCATCCGGGCAGGTAAAGACAGGGAAACGTAAAGGAATAAGAACCGCATTGTCATTTCAATAAAGCCTGATGTAAACATTCAAATGATACTATTCCTTCTTACGGATAAAGCGAATCATTGCACTGCTGCCCTCTGTACTTTCAAGATTCGCAGTGTAACGCTGGTTGTTGATGTAAGCAATCATATAAGAAGTATTGGGAGGGATTGATCCCAGGTTTTCTGCCACCATCACCAGTTCATTTGTTTCACTTAAATCCTTTACTGAAAACTTTACGATATAAGGTTTGTCGCTCAGCCGCACATGCTCAAATACAAGCCTGTTATTCATAAAGAGTGAAATAGAATCCCCGTCAATTTCTGCATTATCATAAAAATGAATTTCAACCGTATCGCCTTCTAATGGAAGTTCAGTAGTTAAAATTTTCTTTCGCTGCACAAATTTTTCCTGAATAGCAGGCGGGTTTTTGATTACCGGCGTGGTTTCCTTTTTGGGTGCAGGTAGTGGTTCAGTTTTTACAATTACAGAAGCGGTATCTTTTTTCAAAACAGGTTCTTCTTTGATTACTGTTTGTTCTTCCTTATTTGTTGGTTCCTGATTTACCAAAAGTGGTGGTGATGTTACAACCGGTTCTCTTACAGGTTTATTACTGAGTTGCGCAATGCTGTCAATAATTTCAGGATCATTGGCGCCTGCGGTATAATTTTCAATGACCCAGTTCCATTCATCAGCAAATTGTGTTTGATCTGTTTTTTCCAGGCGCAGGTCGCCTTTGCTTTTATTTTCATCTTTACTCACTGCTTTCCCGTCCAGCATCATTTTACTTCCACCGGGGCAATTAAAATCAGCTTCCATAAGCAATGGAATTTCGCCCGGGCTTAATACACGAACGCCGGGCGTTTTTTCTTCCATCAGTTCATCATCCCACCACACCACTTCATTTGTTTGCTGATTAAAATAACCTTTTACGCTGTATCTCCTGTAATTAGTGGCAGATGTGAAGTAGTAAGATGTACCAAACAAACTGTCGCCACGCTGTACAAGTTTTAACTCCAGTTTCATGGGTTTGATACTGTTGCCCACTTTTCCCTTCCACACGCCTGTAATCATTTGCGCATGTGTACCGCAAACTGAAATCAGCAAAAGCAGCGAAAAGGAAATTTTTGTTTTCATAACTGGTAAATAAAGCAGAACGCAGCGTTCAGAAAAATATTTTCCATAATTGTTAAAGGTTCAACAAAAGAACCATTAGAAACCAAAATCAAAGAACTTTAAGTATGGCAACTCCCAATCCTGTTTTGATTGATGCATTGCGTGAAACAGCAAATCGTTTACGCAAAGGCGCCCATTATGCATGGGGTAACCATGGCGCCTGCAATTGCGGCAACTTAGCCCAGGTAATAACCAAACTAACTGAAGAGGAAATTCTGCAGTATGCCCATACAGGTATTGGTGAATGGACAGAGCTGGCTGAAGATTATTGCGGTGTTACAGATGCGCCCGCTTCGCTGCTCATCAGTAAACTGCAGGAAATTGGATTAACACCCAGTGACATTCATAACCTGGAATACCTGGAAGATAAAATGGTAGTGCAGCAATTGCCCGGTGGTTTCCGCTGGCTGCACCGGAATGTGCGGGAAGATGTGATTGACTATTTTGAAACGTATGCCCGTTTACTGGAAGAGCAACTCATCCAATCAATTCCGGTTAATATGAACCGCCTGCTAAACCATGAGCCGGCAAATCCTGTTCTTAGCTAACCTTTCCTGTAGAATCCCGGATTATGGCCGGATTTTTTTTTTAGAACTGCCCGCCCGCATTAATGGCAATACAATACGAATTGTTTAGCAACTGCATGATAATGGAAGCGCCCGGTTTATACCTGCTCAAAACTTAAAAGCAGCCATTACCGCTAAAAGAGCTATCTTTATGATGAACATTTGAGTCAATCTTCTGTAAGCGAATAATTGTTCCCCGGTTTTATATTCTTCATTTACACCAGCATTCTTCTCAATTTTTTTCAATTTAAAAAAATCATTTATGAATTTGTATGTATCGAATCTCGGTTTTAATACCGATGATGAAGAATTAAAAAACCTGTTTACACCTTTTGGAGATGTTTCCTCTGCTAAAGTAATTATGGATAAAATCATGAATAAAAGCCGTGGTTTTGGTTTTGTGGAAATGCCGGATGATACGGCCGCCAATAAAGCGATTGCTGAACTGAACGGAGCCATGGCTGACGGGCGCTCCATCAAAGTTTCTGAAGCAAGGCCCCGTGAAGAACGACCCCGTAATAAATGGTAAGTTTTCGTTCAACTCTAAACCCCTTAAAATGACAAACGACTTAATTGAAAGATTCATTGAGAAGAAGGTGAAGAAAAATGCACGTGTGAATATTCATTTTAAACAGCGGAGTACGCTGAAAGGCATGTTTATTCAAACCAATGATTACGAGGAACTCAAATCCAAAAATTTCTGGCGCATTGTTACAGAAACCAACAGCGAAGAATGGAAACGCACCGGTGATAATAACCTTGCAAGAATTTTTAATGGCGCTGAGTTTACACGTCTTTCTGAAGATGCATCCTAATACTTAACAAACAATATGTTTTCACAAACCTGGAAGAAATATTTGCCATTGATCACCCTGTTCCTCAAGAAATCTGTAAACGGGCCGCAAACAATACAGCTCAACCAAACAGATTTTATGAGGGCGCTGGGCGGCAGAAAAATAAAACTCAGTTTTGCGCAAATGCAGATCAATAAAGGCCGTATGAACAACCTCATCAAAAATACAGCGCTTGCAAAAGAACTTGCTGATGTGCTGAATGATGATGCTGCCACCAGCGCTTTGCTGAGAAGCCGGAACTATTCATTTGCTTTTACCAGTAACTTTGAGTTGCAAATAACAGACGTTACTCCTGCTGAAGTAACCGCAACCGGAGAAGTAAAAGAAGAAGCGGAAGCCCAACAACCGGAAACAACCAATTTATAAAAGCATCAGCCCTGCTTTTATTTTCAACCTTATCTGCTGACTGCACCTCTGCATCAGCAGATATTTTTTTATAATGAAGTAAAATGAAACAAACCATTATTACCGGCAGCGGAAGTTTTATTCCTGCTGCTATTAAATGCAACAGCGATTTTTCCAGTTCTGTTTTTTACAGCGAATCGCATCAGCCATTAACCACTACCCCTGCTGAAGTAGTTGAAAAGTTTAAACAAATTACCGGTATTGAAGAACGGCGTTATGCTGATGACAGCATGAATGCGTCTGACCTGGGTGCACTTGCTGCAAAAGAAGCCATCATTAACAGCGGCGTAAATGCTGAAGAAATTGATTTGATCATTACGGCACAGAATTTTGGAAACGTTTACAAACACACCATTCAATCTGATGCCGTTCCCTCACTCGCCAGTTTAATCAAACATCAGCTTCATATCAAAAACCCCAACTGTGTGGCTTTTGATATTTTATTTGGATGTCCCGGCTGGTTACAGGGAGTAATACAAGCGGATGCTTTTTTTAAAGCGGGCATGGCAAAAAAAGCATTGGTCATTGGCACTGAAACATTATCAAGAGTAATTGATGTGCATGACCGTGACAGTATGATTTTCAGTGATGGCGCTGGAGCCACTGTTCTGGAGTATCTTGAAACAGGCGATACAAAAAAAGGGATTTTAAGTTCCTGTGCACAAACACATGCAATGGAAGAAGTGGATTATATTAACATGGGAGCATCGTACTATCCGGGCAGCGATCCAAAAGTTCGTTACATAAAAATGAAAGGGCGTAAAGTATATGAATATGCCATGAAGTATGTGCCGGCTGCCATGAAAGAATGTTTGGATAAAAGCGGGGCTTCCATTCATGAACTGAAAAAAGTTTTTATTCACCAGGCCAATGAAAAAATGGATGATGGCATCATCAAACGTTTATACCGGTTATATGGCATAGCACAGGTGCCGGAATTAATAATGCCCATGAGCATTCACTGGCTGGGTAACAGCAGTGTGGCTACTATTCCTACATTGTATGATCTTGTGCAAAGAGGAAAAGCATCACCGCATGAACTGCATGCAGGTGATGTTATATTATTTGCATCTGTTGGCGCCGGTATGAATATTAATGCTGTTTGCTACCGGTGTTAACGCTGGGAAAAAACTTTTCCTCTTCTTCCGCCACCACTTCTGCCTGCAGACTGGAAATTGTGAAAGGCTCCTCCCACAGGTGCCGTTGAAACAGTTGCAGTACTGTGCATATTTGTAATATCAAATGCATGACCTTTTACAACCGGTATTTGTTTCTGAATGAGTTTCTGAATATCAGAAAGAAATGATTTTTCACTCCAGTCGCAGAAAGATAAAGCCGTGCCTTCTGCACCAGCTCTTCCCGTGCGGCCAATACGGTGTACATAGGTTTCAGGAACATTGGGCAGTTCATAATTAAGTACATGCGTGAGTTCCTCTATATCAATTCCTCTTGCAGCAATATCTGTTGCCACCAGCACACGTGTTTTCCTGTTTTTGAAATTACGCAATGCTGCCTGTCTTGCATTTTGTGATTTGTTGCCATGTATGGCTTCAGCCGAAATGCCTGCACGCTGCAACTGTTTGCAAAGTTTATCTGCGGCATGTTTCATTTGTGTAAACACCAGCAATGTTTCAATACGGTTATCTTTTAAAAGTTCCAGCAGCAATGATTGTTTATGATGTTTCTCCACATAATAAACGGATTGCTGAATAATTTCAACTGTAGATGAAACGGGTGTTACTTCCACCTTTACGGGATTATGAAGCAACATGGAGGATAGCTGTCTTATTTCCGGCGGCATAGTGGCAGAAAAGAAGAGCGTTTGTTTCTGCTCGGGCAAATGTGAGATGATGCGTTTTACATCCTGCACAAAACCCATATCCAGCATACGGTCTGCTTCATCCAGTACAAAGTATTTAATATGCTGCAGGGAGATAATGCGTTGCTGCATCAGGTCTAACAAGCGCCCGGGAGTAGCTACAACAATATCCACTCCTTTTCTTACTGCATTCACCTGTGTTTGCTGATGCACGCCACCAAATACCACTGTATGTTTTAAAGGTAAGTAACGGCCATAAGCCGCAATACTTTCACCAATTTGTATAGCCAGTTCACGGGTGGGTGTGAGGATGAGTGTTTGCAACTGTGCCTGCACATGTTTTTGTTGCTGCCGCTGTTGTTGTTTTTCTTCAAACATTAACTGCAGCAGTGGCAGGGTAAATGCTGCTGTTTTTCCTGTGCCTGTTTGGGCACAACCGAGTAAATCTCTTTTTTGAAGAATAGCGGGGATGGATTGTGCCTGTACGGGTGTAGGCGTGGTGTAGCCTTCTTTGCTCAAAGCCACTAACAGCGGCTCAATGAGCTGTAATTCCTGAAAATTCAATTGTATGATTTTATAATTTAATAATTGTGATAAGGCTACCAGCTCTGTGCTGATACTTTATCTGCCTTAGGTTAAGCGTCACAATATTTGAGATGGTTCACAAACAGAGGGAGTACTAACGATAAGAACTGCAAAGCTAAGCTTTTAAACCCGGCCATCCTAATCCAGGGCAAACGCATCTAAATTAAACATATGATATCCCCAAATGTTAATAAAGTTGGTGTTTTAAAATAAAAGGCAT
>JAIEQM010000054.1 GCA_019747705.1 Chitinophagaceae bacterium
ATGAAGCCATCGTTCTGCTTAAGCTTTCACGCTCTTGCGGCGGAATGAGAAATCGCCCCAAATTAAAACTCTCTTTAATTTGTAAATGACTCTTATAAATTGCAGCCAGTCCTAATGTAAAGAGATTTCTCCTTCGTCGAAATGACGGACCTCCGATTTTTGATTTTCGTTTTGTATATCGAACTTGAAGCACCCAAATCAAAATGCCATTAAATAAAGCGTAACGTCACTTCAACTTCTCCAGCAGCGCCTCCACATCTTCCGGCGAATTGGAGCGAACTAAAATCAAACCTTCCCTGTCAATTAAGATAAACGTTGGAAATTCTTTAATCACCAGCACATCCACCACAGCGGCGCCATTCGGCAAACGGTATTGCACCAACTGCGGCCAGTTGAGTTTGTACTTGCTGCTCAGCTCTTTTGCCTGTGCAATATCTTTTTTATACTCATAAGGAAAACCATAGATTATCAGTTTGTTTTTATTCTTTGTTACAAACTGCTGCAGCTTTGCAAATGTTTTAATGGAAGAATCAGAATTGCTTTTCCAGAAATGAAATAAGGTGTATGCAGGTGAGTTGGCAAATTCAATATCCACTACTTTGCCGGTTATCATATCCTGCCCTGAAAGCGAAAGAAGTTTGGAACCAACCGTGGGCACATACACATCCTGTGCTGATGAAAGCAAAGGGAAAAGTAAAAAGTAAAAAGCAATTGAACATTTCATCACAATAAGATTGCGTCCATCTAAAATCGCAAACCGTCACCCGTAAATTTCTATCCATCTTTCCATCTCCACAAATGTACACACGCATAGGTTCTGTAAGGCCGCCATTTCTCTGCTGCTTTGTACATCTGTTCATACAATTCTTTTTTGGTTTCAAATTTCAGTTGGCAGAGTTTGGTCATGGCCTGCTGTATGCCCAGGTCATCCACCGGCAATACATCTTCATGCTGTAATGCAAACATCAGAATCATTTCCACCGTCCACCGGCCCACACCCTTAATTTGTGTGAGCAGTTCAATGACTTTTTCATCTTCCATTTTGTACAACTGTGCATCGGTAATCTTTTGGTCAATAAAGAAACGGCAAACATTGTGTACATAATTGGTTTTGGCATTGCTCAGACCAATACCACGCAGTGTTTCAAACGGAGTGTCTAAAATTTGCTGTGCTGTTGGTTCTTTCTTTCCGTACAAAGCAAGGAAGCGATTGTAAATCACATCGGCTACTTTGGTGCTCAGTTGCTGGCTCATGATGCTGCTGCACAACTGCAAATAAATTTTCTTCCGCTTTGTTAATGTATGCGGCTCCTGTGCATCAATCACTTTTTTAAGTTTCTTGTCTTTTGACAAATGGGCGATGTAGTGCATTAATTTGGGTTTAGTTGGAAGCATCTTGTTATCCCGTCAGACGAGGGCGTCAGACAGGAGTTAACATTGCGTTTACAATTTATTCATTCTTCGGTAATGTTTTGAAAATATTATAGTAACAACAGGTTTTAACCTTTGTAAAACCTTTTATAGTGAAAACCCACTACAAAACAATTATCCTTTCCGATATCCATCTTGGTATCCGCAATTCCCGTGTAAAAGAAGTGGTTGATTTTCTGAGCGAGCATAAATGTGATACGCTCATTCTGAATGGCGATATTATTGACGGCTGGCAGTTAAAAAAATCAGGCAACTGGAAAAAGAAACATACTTCTTTTTTCAGGATGATCATGAAGTACATGCACAAGTACAACACCAAAGTGATTTACCTGCGTGGCAATCATGATGATTTCTTAGATGAAATCCTTCCGTTCTCATTTGGGCAGTTCATCATTAAACGTAACCACATTTTACAAACAGGTAATAAAAAATATTATGTGGTGCATGGCGATATTTTTGACAGCATCACCACCAATTTAAAATGGCTGGCCAAACTGGGTGATGTGGGTTATACATTTCTTCTCTGGCTCAACCGGCATTACAATCAATACCGAACCAAAAGAGGTTTGCCTTATTACTCACTGTCGCAGGTGGTAAAAGCAAAAGTGAAATCGGCTGTTTCATTTATCAATGACTACGAGGAACAGTTGTGTGAAGTGGCAAAAGCCAATGATTGCAGCGGTGTGATTTGCGGGCATATTCACCAGCCTGCAGATAAACATCTGGGAAACATTCATTACCTCAACAGCGGCGACAGGGTGGAAACCATGAGTGCGCTTGTTGAAACACATGAAGGCGAATGGAAGATTATTTATTATAACGACTGGGTTGCAGCAGCACAGCCCCAACATACTTTACTTAACGGTGAATTAATGGTACATGATGTGCCTGCTTCTTTTTTTGCAAACCTTAACTCCACAATTTCAATAACATTTATCCGATGAAAAATTCATTTGTATTCGCTGTTCAGGGAGAAGGGCGTGGTCACCTCACACAGGCAATTGCCACTTATGAACTGTTAACGGCAAAAGGTCATGAAATAAAAGCCGTATTAATTGGCAGCAGCAAGCGCAGGGAAATACCTGCATTTGTTAAAGAGCGCATCAAAGCGCCCATCATTACATACAGCAGTCCCAATTTTGTTACGGATAAGAATAATAAATCCATCCGCCTCGGGAAAACAATTCTTTACAATCTTGTAAAATGGAAACTATACCGTAAGAGTGTTCAAATCATTAAAAACACCTTGGAAGATTTTAAGCCGGACGTGGTATTAAATTTTTATGAGCCGTTAATTGGTTTGGCTTCATTTAACAAACCCATTCATCAAAATATTATTTCTATTGCCCACCAGTTTATTTACCTGCATCCTGAGTTTCAGTTTCCGGAGGGCGGCAACAGATCTGATAAGGCAGCCATTAAGCAATATACAAAACTCACTTCTAAGGGTTCTTCCAAACTCATTGCGTTATCGTTTTATCCGTTACAGCAAAATATTTATAAAAACATCATCATTTCTCCTCCTTTGCTCCGTAAAGAAGTGCAGGAACAGGAGCCGCATAACGGAAATCATTTACTGGTATACGTTCTCAACTCCGGTTATATGCAGGATATTATTAACTGGAACAAAAAATATCCTTTTGTGGAATTGCATTGTTTCACTGACAGCGCTACGGTAAAAGGTAAATGGCAGTATAACGATTCCCTTTGCTTTCATTCATTAGATGATAAAAAGTTTTTACGTTATATGAGCGCTTCACGTGGCTTGGTAACCACAGCAGGTTTTGAAAGTGTGTGCGAAGCAATGTATTTGAACAAACCGGTATTGATGGTGCCGGTGCAGGGGCATTTTGAACAGTGGTGCAATTCAAGAGACGGGGCTAAAGCAGGCGCCGGTATTTACAGTGATGCGTTTACCATTGATGCATTGCTCAATTATTTGCCTCATCACCAGCCAAAAAACGATTTTGCGAAATGGACATTGCAGTCAGAAAAAATTTTGCTGCATGCCATCAGTGAGTTGCTGCACCAGCCTGAAGAAGAAACACCATCATTGCTGCAACAGTTGCCACAGTTACTGCAGGGCAGCCAGCAAACATTGGGAACGGCATAAGTTTTACTCACATATCTGCTCACCTGAAAGTTGGCAGTACATCATCGCCTTTCAAAACAACGCAAAGAATATGGCATTCTCAACCAGCCTTGAGTGAGCAGATACTATGCTTCAGCCCATAATTTAAAATCCTGCACCCGCTCACGGCTCAGAATTACTTCTTCCGTTTTAGTTCCGTTCCGCAGCAACAATTTTAAACGGCTGTTTACATAAGGCTTTATTTGTGCAATAGAAGTATAACGTGCAATTACCTGCCGGTTCAACCGAAAGAATTCTTTGGGGTTTAAAAGATCCTGCAATTTCTCCAGTGTATAATCCACTACTAACCGGTTGCCTTCCCGGTCAATCAAAAACACAATCTTATCATCGGCCTGGAAATAGTTTACTTCATTGGATGCTACAAAAAACATTTTTTGTCCGGCACGTGCCAGGAAACGGGATTTAAACGAAGCTTCATCAAATACAGTTGACAACTGTTTGTAGTTAACATTAGCAGCAGGCTGAAGGGTCTTGAATTTTTCAAGTGCAGCTTTTAATGAGTCTGAGGTAACAGGCTTCAGCAAATAATCAATACTAAAGAGTTTAAACGCATCCAGTGCATACTGGTTATAAGCTGTGGTAAAAATCACAGGCTTTTTATAATCCACCTCTTTAAAAATTTCAAAACAAAAACCATCTGCCAGTTGAATGTCGGGAAACATTAAATCTGGCCACGGATTTTCTTTGAGCCATTTTACACTTTCTTCAATGGAAAAAAGATGTTTCACCACTTCGGCTGAAGTATCCAGTTGTTTCAGCAAATACACCAGCCGCTCTGCAGCCAGTTGTTCATCTTCAATAATTACTACCCTCATAGGAATTTATTTCAATTAATGGTAATGACACTTTGAACTCCTTTGCCGAATGGGAAACAGTTATTTGTTTGCCCGTAATAAGTTCATAGCGCTGATTAATATTGGTTAGTCCAATGCTGGATGAGGGTTCTTTGTTAATCTTGGGTTGCAGATTGTTGGTTACTTCAATGGTATTGGTGCCATTGGCTTTTATTTTTATTTCGAGCGGGTTTTTAACTGAAAGTACATTGTGCTTAATGGCATTTTCCACCAGCATTTGCAAAGCTACCGGAACAACATAGGTATTTTTCCAGCGTTCATTAATTTCGGTTTTTAATTCCACACTGTTGGGAAAACGCTGCTGCAGCAAATACATGTAGGGTTCCAGGAAATCAATTTCTTTCTGCAGTTCAATCAGCTCCTTATCCTGGTTGCGTAAAATATAATGATATACTTTGGAAAAAGCTTCAATAAACGAATTGGCTTCATCCTTATCTTTTAACACCAGTGATGAAAGTACATTGAGATTATTAAAAAGAAAGTGCGGATTAATTTGTGAACGGATGCTCTGCAGTTGCGCCTGCGTGTTCATACGCAGCAGCTCTTCTGCTTCCAGTTGTTTATTCTTATACTTTTTCATAAAATAAACAACGGCATTCACCAGGTGAAATAATAAGTTAATAAGAGATGTATAAGTAAGGGTGAGTTTTAACGGATTATCAAGGCTCATGGGTATATGCAGCGCCAGGTGTTCAAACGCCACCACAATCATACAGGTGATAATGATGCTGCCGAGCAGCCCTGCTGTAAAAAAGAATCCCAGCCGTTTAATCGTATTCTTCTCCCCTTCAAACCACTTTTCAAAAAAAGGCTGATTAATGCGGCTCCATTCCCATGTAAACAAAGTAATGAGGAGGATACTCAAAAATGCCTGGTACCAAATAATGGGCATTTGAAAATAATCATATACCCGGCATACAGCTGTGTTAATATAGGTATAAGTGGCTAATGCCAGTATAAACCAGTAACGGTATTTGTTCTGAAAAAACATCTTTGATTTCATAATAACACAAAAACCAGCCCCAGTGTTCGGGGCTGGCTGTTTTGCATAAGGAGGCTTATGGTATCAAAACTTTATTGATAACGTGTACCACCCCGTTTCTTGCCATAATATTGGTACCGGTAATAGCGGCAGGCACTTCATTAAACCCGATGATGGTGCCGCTTCCATCAATCGTAATGGTTGCGCCCCCTACTCCTGCAACGGTAGCATTGCTTCCGTTAAACATTTCCAGGTTGCCATTGGCCAAATCATTGGAGAAAGCACGTGCAGCCACTACATGATGACGCAATACGGTGCGCAATGCACTTACTGGAATAGCGCTGATTTGCTTATACGGAAACCCGGCATTGGCAAATAAATCTGCAAAAGCCTGGTTAGTAGGCGCAAATACAGTTAAACCATTTGTATTGGATAATACAGAGAAAATATCATCTAAACTTCCGGCAGTGGCTCCTGCACTTGCAAGTGTTACCGCTTTTACCAATGAATCAAAACCGGGTGTTCCCTGCGCTGTTTGCACAATATTACCTGCAGGTGGAAATAATATGCGGCCAATTCCATGTACAATACCATTGGTGCCTGTTAAATTGGGCGTAGTTACCTGTATGCCGTTGATGAATACACCGGCAGCATTACTTGCTTTTACAAAAGCTGAATCACCATTAGCCATTGTTACTTTTATTAATGCTCCATTGCTCAATGTAATTACCTGCGCAGCAGTTAATCCTTGTCCCGCAATTACATGATACTTTAAAAGATTTTCAAGCGCTGCGCCTGAAGGCGGAGTAACACCTGTAAATGCAGCATTAGATGGTGCAAACACAGTAAACGGACCAGTACCATTTAATATACCAAGTACATTGGCATTACCTGTAACCAACCCGCCCAATGTTGTGTAACCATTATTAGCTACCACATTTACCACCGTGTTGGGTGCAGGCGTTTCCGTTTTTTTCTTTTTACAGCTCACCAGTGCGGCTGATAATACGAGTGCAGCTAAACCAAGAGCCGCAATGCGAAAGGATGTTGTTTTTTGCATAATCTTTTTCTTTTAAAAACATTATGAAAAAGACTTTGTGCACGCTGCCGGAGCGAACTGTTGATTACAAGGAGTGAACTGTAACATAACAAACGTAAAAAGCGAAACGCTTTCACGTTTCGCTTTGCAGAAATTTTTATTGAACCGGCGTTGGTACTTGTGGCGGCGGTTTTGCGTCGCACACTTCAAGGTTCAGTTTCCAATTAAACATCATGCCTCAACAAAAGTGCATGACTTGAAACTGCATCAGCTACAAACTATTACTCTGAGACCTGACAGGTTGATGATCTTAAAACGTTTTATAAATTGTCTTTCGTTACAAAATTTAGTAAATAACCTGTCAGCGTCAGTAACTAAAATCTTTG
>JAIEQM010000166.1 GCA_019747705.1 Chitinophagaceae bacterium
GATTCAATGTTTGATACGCTGATAAAAAGAATGGTGACTTATGAACCGGAACGGCTAAATCAATCTGCGACCTAAACGCCTATACCTATTATTTATTATACGAACTGCAGGGCAGGTGTCGGCAGCCGCATCATATGGAAGTATGGAATTTGCATTCCTGAAACTGAAAACAAAATTAATTGTTGTACTTGGACATACTGAATGTGGTGCTGTGGCTGCTGCTGTTGAACGGCCTTTAAACCCACCGGGGCATATAATTACACTGATTAATGAAATAAAAACGGCAGTAGCAAAATCATCGTATTTAATGGGCGACCCGGTTAATAATGCCGTGCGGCAAAATGTAATTGAACAGGTAAATACACTAAGGGGGCTTGAGCCAGTTTTGAGCAGAAACTATGAAGAGGGGAAACTGATAATAATCGGCGCAGTTTATGACATTCATACAGGAAAAATTGAATTTTTACCTGAAACGCTTTTGAATCTTCCGCAGATCAGAAAGTAATTAAATACGATATTATTTAGTCAGATAACAAAAGGGCAATCCCTTTCACAGTTTCATAGTACCGCTCATTTTGGTAACTCAAATTTCCATTTATACATGTATGCATTATACACAATAAGTAATATTTGTGTCTTACTCTTGGCGTTTATAAAAAGGTCTTCTAAATTGTGAGGCTGGGTCATGTAAATTTCAATTGTTAGAATATATTTCTTCCGGATAATGGCAGGCCCCTTGGAGTTTCATCAAATTGCCCCTGATCATAAACTAAAAATCCATTTACAAACGTATGTGTTACTTGTGCCTTAAACTGCATGCCTTCCAGTGGCGACCAGCCGCATTTGTACAGAATATTCTCCTTTGTAACAGTCCATGGTACATGTAAATCAACAAGGGTTAGGTCTGCAAAATAACCTTCACGGATAAACCCTCTTTTTTGAATACTATAGAGGATTGCCGGATTGTGGCACATTTTTTCTGCAATTTTTTCGAGCGATATATGCCCTTCCCTGTACAGTTCAAGCATAATATTCAATGAATGCTGTACCATGGGTGCACCCGGCACAGAGCGAAAGTAAGGCATTTGTTTTTCATCCAGTGTATGTGGTGCATGGTCAGAGGTAATAATATCAATTCTGTCATCAAGCAAAGCTTTTAATAAGCCTGCACGGTCTTTTTCAGTTTTTATTGCAGGATTCCATTTTATTAAGTTGCCCAGCCGTTGGTAATCTTTGTCTGAAAACCAAAGGTGATGTATGGATACTTCCGTAGTGATTGTTTTATTTTTTAAGGGGAGGTCATTTCTGAATAAATGAGTTTCTGCTTCCGTTGACAAGTGCAGGATATGCAGCCTTGCCTGGTGCTTTTTGGCCAGTTCAACAGCTCTCCTTGTAGATTGATAACATGCTTCCTCACTGCGGATGACCGGGTGAAATTCTGCGGGCACATTTTCACCATATTTTGTCCTGTAAATTGTTTCGTTTTCTTCAATTATTTGCTCATTTTCTGAATGTATGGCGATTATAGATTTGCAAATTGCAAATAGTTTTTCCATTGTTTCTGGATTATCAGCAAGCAGATTTCCTTTTTTGGTGAAATACAATCCATCGTCTGAAACACCAATGAGATTTGAAATGTCCATTTTAATTACTTCATCTATATTGCAGCTGTTAATACCTAAGAAAAATGCGTAATTAGCCAGGGATTTTTGTGATGCAATACGGAATTTATCATTAAGAACAGCAGTGGTCAAAACATTGGGAAGTGTATTTGGCATATCAATAAATGAAGTAATGCCGCCCGCAATAGCAGCTTTAGTTTCGCTGTGCAGGTCGCCTTTATGAGTGAGCCCTGGTTCACGGAAATGAACATGGGCGTCAATTACCCCGGGAAAAAGATACTTACCTCCGGCGTCAATTATTAAACTCGCTTTTTTAGTAACATCAAGCTGCGGGCGAATTGCTTCAATAAATTCATTATGAATGAAAACGTCTGCCTCAAATATTTGACCTTCATTTACTACAGTGGCATTTTTTATTAGAATTGACTGCTTCATTTATTTTTTCTTTTGTAATTTTTCTTTAAAAGGACTTTTTTTCTCCCTCCCGTATTCTTATTTATATCATCAAAACGACTGTTCTTCGCTGCAGACGATTTAAGTTATTGATTTCCGAAGGTTTTTTTTGATGATACCTTACTAAAATCAAAGTTGAAAATGTAATTTATTATAATGCCATTATTGTATTGGAAAACATTTCTGTAATTTATTTCTCTCCCTAATTGTAATACCTGGCTTAACCAACCTCCCTCAACCCGGATTGCGGGGAAAAATCTGTAGCCGATCAAGACACCTAACCGGTTTTGGTCAAACACATTTTCAGCTATATTTTTACCAAATCCAATGAACATTTCGTCATAAATAACAGCATAGGGTGTTTTGTTCCCTATACTCCTTCCATTAAGAGGCAACTGTATCTTTAACATATATCTGAATCTGTTTGTAAATATCCAGTCGTCCTCTTTCAGCAAGGATGCGTTAGTATACCGCCCAACCCATCGCTGTTCCAGCATAAACCGGTGACTTATGTCTTATAAATTAATCTTGTCTGTAATTGTTGCTGATTGATAAAGCCGATGCACAGTAAATTGTTTACCCATCGCATTTATCGGAAAACCACCGTAATTGTACGTTTCAATATTTGCATATCCAAATCTGACTGTAAGCTTAGGGTGAATTTGATAATTGATACCTGTTCTTATCAGGTTTTGTTGCGCATTTTTTAGTCCGTTTACCCTGCGCCACTGGTATTCAGTATGTATAGAAACATTAGGTTTTATTTTAAAAGTGCCGGTATAAGACAGCCGGCCGATACTATTATTATCAGTTAACCTCCTGTGCTGAGAGTACACAGTACCGGTATGTGCTATTAGCATTACCAGAATGAAAATAAGATGGTTGACAATTTTCAATAGTGTCATATTGTTATAGTATATTTTTGGGCAATCTATCTTCCCCCTCAGTATATTGTTCATGTATTGAAACCAGTTTATTGTTTCTGTTCATCCGCATTTGAAAAATGCTTACAATCATCGAAAATGCCATTGAAAAATAAATGTATCCTTTGGGAATCTCCATACCAAAGCCTTCACTTACAAGGGCAAACCCTATCAGTAATAAAAATGAAAGTGCCAGCATTATAAACGAAGGATGCTTGTTTACAAAATTGCTGATTGGCTCTGCAGCTACTAACATTATTAAAACAGTAACAATAATAGCAACATACATTATCCAGATCTCTTTAACCATCCCTATTGCCGTAATAATAGAATCAATTGAAAAAACCAAATCCATTATTAAAATCTGCAAAATTACCTGCGCAAATGTTGCCGCTTTAATATTTTTGGTTTTATTGCCCTGCTCTCCTTCCATTTTATGATATATTTCAGCGGAGCTTTTATACAACAAGAACAATCCTCCTAAAATCAATATCAAATCTTTGGCTGATATGCCCTGGTTGAACATTCTAAATAACTCGTTGTCTAATTTCATTATCCAGGCTACCATTGTCAATAGGACTAATCGCAAAACCATAGCCAGTAGTAACCCATAAAATCTTGCCTTTTTTTGCTGATTTATGGGTAATTTATTGGCCAAAATAGATATAAAATTACATTGTCTATTCCTAAAATAACTTCTAAAACTATCAGCGTTACAAGGGAAATTATTATTTGATAATCCATAGCCCGGTTCTTTAATTTTCTGTCTCTTCGTCAATTAAACTTATTCCGGTTACATTTTTTTTAATTTCATCATAAAAGATTGTATTAATATGCACTGTAGGCGCAGCGTAAATAAAAAATACCAGAGCCGGGAATTCTTTTTTTATTGCTTCCTCTATTTTGCCAAACAAAATACTTTTTGTTACAAAATGGATTGGATAAGCCAGGGAATGTGTTTTTACAGGTAAATCGTTCAAGTAAAATAAATCTAGGGCGCTGCCAACCGCAACATTCAGTGAAAATTTGTTTTTCAAGATGCTGCTTACGACTGCGTCAACCTGTTCTTTATCGGCTATTATCAGATTTAATATAATCATTTAAATACCCCTGCGGCATAATTAGGAAATAAATCAAGATAATCAGGCAGATTTTACGCCTGCCTGATTCAGGTTCAGCGCAGGGTTAATTAATTATTTCGGTACTTTTTTTGGCATCCGGCTTTTTTTGTTTTGCGTTTACTTATTTGCAATTTCAGTATCCTGATAACTTGTGCTATGGCAGTTTCAAACTTCCCGGCCCGGGCTGTTGCCAGCAGATCGTTGCCGGGAATAAATAGTCTTATACGGCAAGTTTTATTCTCCACTATAGCTGAATTTTCAAGCCTCAGACAAACTTCACCGCCGATAATCTCTCCGCATATCCCGGTTAATTTAGTTATTTTTGCCTGCAAAAATTTTAGCAGTTTCTGCCTGGGAGAAAAGCCGGGGGATTCAATAGTAATTATCATAATAATTATTTGAAAATGTAATTTACATTATTCTATCTGGGACCTATATTTTAAAAATTTGACCGAATTTCATGCTCAAAAAATCATTACCTCTTAAAATGTTGCTTTAGAATAACACTTCATTCGCAGAAACTTCTGCGTGCAGCACAAGTAGTCTGGCTGATACGCCGGATAATGAATTGCCGAGCAATACAATGCCTCCCATATCTTTGAGTAAGCCCATTTCTGTAATTTCAATGCGGTTACCCCTTACAAGGAATTTCTCAATTTGATTTTTCAACTTATCTGCCATTTGAAAGGTAACGACACCTGTTCCAGATGATTTCTGCAGTTGCCGTTTTAAATGTTTATCAATCAGTAACAAACCATCGGTTCCTTTGCTTAAAGCATGTAACACGGCTTCAATATTAGAAATAAGGGTATTGGAATTTTGTGCCAGCAATACACGACCGGAAATAAATTTCGACTGCCAGTATCTCCAATGCCTGGTAATTTTCTTTACCGAAGATTGTGTTTTTTCATTGCTGTACGGAGACATATCTTCTGATATGTTAAAATACTTTTCCCGGTAAAAGCCACTGCTGCAAAATTTTTCTACAAGGTTTGGAGTGCCGGTAATAAAAACCGGCTTTTCATTTTTGCTATTAAGCAATTCAATTATACCAAGAGTGTTTTTATGTAGTGTGCAGGTATTGGGTTCATTATTTTGTTCATACACCTTTCGCAAGCAGCAGTGGTTATATTCAAACAGGGTTACACTGTTTTTATATAACTCCAAATAAAAGAAATCTGGTTCTCTGGTTATATTGGCTGTCAGGTCAAGCAGCGAAATGGATTTACTGAAAAATACAGCCTGCTTTACCGGAAAGCTGAGATAGATCATTTTTTCTTCGCCGGGAGTAAGTATTATTACAAGGCTTTTTCGGTGTGTAGTGAAATTTAATTTTGCAAACAGTTTGTCTAACCGAGCCAGCAGGTAGCCTGTACATTCCAGGGTGTACTTATCAGCCATTTTTATTTTTAGTATTTCCAGGGCATTGTTATAGGCTGACCAAATTGTTTTTTCATCCCACATGCAAGGACAAAACGGGATTACCAGCGCTACTAATGAAAATTGGGGCAGGAAATTCCGTTTCTTCTTTTGTATTTTTTTTTCCTTCTTCGCTACTACCGCTGGTTTATACATCAATTTTTTTATTTCCATTTTGATGCTGTCCTCAGTAACTAATGACGGCATTATTCCAGGCATTGATGGCGTTGCAAGCATGTCAATATATTTTAAACAGTGTTGGATAAATAGTATTTAAAGTGTGCAATAAAAAAGGTATATCCGTTTCTTATCATTTGGGTACCGGCCATGCCGGTTTTATGATAGCAGCTTGTTTACTACACTGAAGGCACCCTCTGCCGCCAGTTTGCTTTTTTTGTGGTTGCGTAAATGAACCAATATATCTTCTTCAGCAATTCTTTATAGTACCGTATAAGCTACTTTTAGAAAGTGTAATGTGTTACCCCATCATCAGATTATTATCATCGAATCTTAAATTAATCAAATAATGACCACTACGATAAATACATTAACCGGCAAATCCTATAATCTGGTAGGGGGCATTTCTTTGGAATCGCAGGCGTCTTTTACAAAGCCAAATTTTATGTGATCTAAATCTTAAACGAAACGGATACAACAAAACCGACAATACTTGCTTGCAGGTTGGTATCAAATTTCTGAAACATGATTTTACTCGCATTGGAAAGTATTTTTAAATAATAATGGTAAAGATAGTAATATTATTACTGATAATAGTAATGCTATCATATTTAATTGTAATATCTTTAACTTTCTTGCTGGGCTTAATTTAGTCGTGAGACCAAGGTTGTCTGCAAAAAAAGCAAAAGCGCTTCAGAAATATTTTTAAAATTATATATGGAATTACAGTTACAGATAAAAATGAATGAAAAGTTGTTTCTCCGTAACCCGGAACAAACCGAATTAGGTAAAAAAATCATCCTGCACAGTATTTTCCTGATTCATAAAAATGGGTTTGAAGCATTTACGTTCAAAAAACTGGCAGACGATATCGGTACGACTGAGGCAAGTATTTACCGGTATTTTGAAAACAAGCACCGTTTGCTGATATACATTACAGCTTGGTATTGGAACTGGCTTGAATACCAGGTTACCGTTCATACCAAAAATATTACCGACCCTGCTTTAAAGCTCAAAAGAGTAATCAGGTTATTGGCTACCACGGTGGAGGACGATATCAAAACCAGTTATGTAAATGAAAATATCCTTCACCAAATCATCATTGCAGAAGGAACAAAGGCCTATTTGACTAAACAGGTAACTGAAAATAATAAAGATCAGTTGTTTAAACCCTATAAGGATCTTTGTGCAAAAATCAGCTCGGTTATTCTGGAATATAATCCCGAATACAAGTTCCCAAAATCGCTTTCAAGCACCATTATAGAAATGGCACATTTTCAGAATTTTTTTATGTACAATCTTCCCTCGCTTACGGACTTTGGTAATACTAAGGATGAATCAAAGATTATTTCTTTTCTTGAGGATTTGGTGTTTTCCAGTATAAAGAAACTATAGTTTGATGCAGGCTGAAGATTAGATTCCCGGCAAATTTGAGTATTTATGTTGGCTTTATGCCGCTCATACTAAAATTAGATGCAAAAAGTGTATTTATAAAACCATATCCGATACCGGCTAATTAATCTTTTGAGGTGCTAAGAGTAATAGTGAGCTAATCTGTAGAGAAAGAAATCTTTGTCCCTTACTCC
>JAIEQM010000167.1 GCA_019747705.1 Chitinophagaceae bacterium
AAAAGGCTGCTCTGTGGCTGGGATGAAAAATTTCTATCCAAAGTTGTTTTTAAAGAAATTTAGATGCGTTTGCCCTGGGGTGCAATAGCACCCTTAAAAGTTGAAACATTAACCGGCAACGTTTGCATTTGCCGGATATAAGTGTTTACTAAAAACAGTTATCGAATAAATTCGGGACATCAAATAAATAACTGTTGAAAGCTTTAAACCATGGTCACCAAAATTCATCAACAAAATAATCACCTGCTTCACAATGTCATTCTGCTGATTGCTTTGCCTGGTTGATGCAAGATTGCTGCCTCTTTTATTCTTTGATCAAACTTCCGCTGCCGGCAATCTTCTGTTTTACATTTACCGGGTTGCCCATATAATGCACATCACCACCGCCGGCAATATGCACATCTAAGTTCTGGCTGCAAAAAGTCCACACATTACCGCTGCCGGCAATATGCACCTCTGTGTTCTCTGCCTTTAAATCACGGCATTTAATATCGCCGCTGCCCGCAATTCTGAATTCAGCATCACGGGCGCTGCCTTTTACAGCAGCGCTACCGCTGCCACTGATATTCACTTTTAACTTTGGCGCATCAAAATCATCAACACGTATATCACCGCTTCCGGCAATACTAAACTCCATATTGTTTGAAGATTTAATGGCCGACTCTGAAATAATATTTCCGCTGCCTGCAATACCAAGCGCTTTATAACCAGGTGCCGTTACAAACACTTTCATATCACGCCTGGGGCGCAGGTTCACACCATTTTGAACCCTCACTTTTAATTCACCTCCTTCCACTCTTGTAGTAATGTACTTCAGCAAATTTTCTTCAGCTTCAATCCGCACAGAATAAGTGGCGCCCTGCGTAATGTATAAATCAAAAGAGCCGGCAGTTTTTACACCATCAAAGTTGGTTTCGTTCCTGTTTTCAGTAACTACATTACCATTGCCCCTCACTGTTCTCCAGCCGCAGGAAGTTGCAGTAAATAAAACGGTTGCCAGTAAAACGGCAATAACAATTCTGTTCATGTATTTATGTTTTGGGTTTGAAAAATGAAATGCAACTGCACATGATGATGCACAGCCTGCATTGATAGTGGAGAAAGTTGGAACAAAACAAAGATAGCATGGCCTTTGATGGCTTCCAAGCCCGTTCATGAGTTTATTTCTCCGTTTAAAGCTGATATTTTCCACAGTAATGCTCTTTGACTATGAAAAACACAAAGTTGCCATAAACCTTGCGGCTCTTTTTGTTACCTTCGCCGCACCATGACAGACAAGATCCTCATCCTTGATTTTGGCAGCCAGTACACCCAGTTGATTGCCCGTGCCGTTCGTGAATGTAATGTGTATTGCGAAATTGTTCCCTATCACAAACCGGTGGTGGTTGATGAATTTTTAAAAGGCATTATTTTAAGCGGAAGCCCGTTTAGTGTAAATGATGAAAAGGCGCCGGTGGTGGATGTGGAGTTGCTTTCAAAATCATTACCTGTGCTGGGTGTTTGTTACGGTGCACAGTTAACGGCCAAACAATTTGGCGGCCGTGTTGAAAAAAGTGAGAAACGGGAGTATGGCCGTGCAGCCCTTCATAAAAAACAAAATGATATTTTATTTAATGGTGTGAGCGAAACTTCCCAGGTGTGGATGAGCCATGGCGATACCATCCTGGAACTGCCGGGTGGTTTTGAAGTAATGGCTGTTACTGATTCAATACCCGTGGCTGCTTTTCGTGCAAACGGCCGGGCCAGCAATCCTTTATATGGTTTGCAGTTTCATCCGGAAGTATATCACTCAACTGAAGGAAAAATAATTCTCAAAAATTTTTTAATTGATGTTTGCAAATGCAAAGCTGACTGGACACCGGCATCTTTTGTAAACGAAACCGTTGCTGCTTTAAAACAGCAAATTGGTAACCGCAAAGTGATTATGGCATTGAGTGGCGGTGTTGATTCAACAGTTGCAGCTACATTGATACATAAAGCTATTGGTAAACATCTCTTTGGCATTTTTGTTGATAATGGTGTGTTGCGTAAAGATGAATTTCAACAGGTGCTGGATACCTATAACAAAATTGGATTGAATGTAAAAGGTATTGATGCCCGTGAACATTTTTATACCAAACTGGCGGGCAAAAGTAATCCGGAGGAAAAACGAAAAATAATCGGCGGTACATTTATTGAAGTGTTTGATACAGAGTCGCACAAAATTGAAGGTGTTGAATTGCTGGGACAGGGAACTATTTATCCGGATGTAATTGAAAGTGTGAGTGTGCATGGGCCATCTGTCACCATCAAATCACATCACAATGTGGGGGGCCTGCCTGATACAATGAAATTAGAACTGGTGGAGCCATTGCGTTATTTGTTTAAAGATGAAGTGCGCAAAGTGGGTAAAGAACTCGGCATTCCTGATAACCTGATCAACCGTCATCCTTTTCCGGGTCCCGGTCTTGCTATTCGTATTTTGGGTGAAGTAACAGAAGAGAAAGTAGATTTATTACAGCGGGCTGATGCCATTTTTATTAATGGCTTAAAAGAACATGGCTTGTATGATAAAGTGTGGCAGGCAGGCGCTATTTTATTACCCGTGCAAAGTGTGGGTGTAATGGGCGATGAACGGACTTATGAATTTACATTGGCATTGCGTGCTGTAACTTCAGTGGATGGAATGACGGCCGACTGGGCACATCTCCCCTATGAATTCCTGGCGCATATATCCAATGAAATCATTAATAAGGTAAGGGGTATTAACCGTGTTGTTTATGACATCAGCAGCAAACCTCCTGCAACTATTGAATGGGAATAATCATCTGCCAACCAACAATAATATGAAAAGGCTTATCAGCATTTTATTTGTATTGATTACCCTGCATTCCTTTGCACAGGTAACTGACTCTTCCAGAACATGGCACGTTGGTATTTTTGCCAGTTTGTATTTAGATTCTTCATTTGATGGCAGCAACTATAAGTTTGATAAGCAAATGCCCAAACATATTTTGTCCGGTCTTGATTTTGTGGAAGGATCTTTAATGGCTTTTGACTCACTGGGCAAGCAGGTAAAGCTGAGTGTAAAAGTTTTTGATCTTCGTTCTGCTTCACAAAGCATTTCAAAATTAAAAACCCAGAACAGTTTTGATTCATTGGATATGATGATTGGCGCTGTTGTGGGAGCAGAATACCGTCAACTGGCGGATCTTGCATTTCAGAAAAACATTCCGTTTATATCTGCCACATTTCCCAATGATGGCGGTGTTACCAATAATCCCTACACCATCATTACCAACTCCACATTGCCGGTGCATTGCCAGGCCATCTATAATTATGTGCTTCGCAATTTTGCAACTGCCAATATTATTTACCTGCGTAAAAAAGGGCAGCAGGAAGACCGGCTTGCTTCTTATTTCGAAAGCAGTAACAAAGGAGCCGCAGGAAGCAGTTTGCTGAAATGGAAAACCATTACAACGGATTCTGTTGCGCCCGGTGCATTTCAATCAAGCCTTGACAGTGAAAAAGTAAATATCATTATTGCAGGTTCTTTGGATGAACGTTTTGCAACACAACTCATCAACTCCTCAAAGCCGTTTATAAAAAAATACAGTTTGCAGTTGATGGGTATGCCCACATGGGAAACATTAAAAGATATTACCAAATCCGAATGGAAAGATATTCCAATCTGCTACAGCACCACATTCTATAACAGCGGTTTTGGCAAATGGGCCTACTTTACAAAAACCTTTACTGATAAAACCAACGGGCGCCCCAGCGACCTTGCGTTTAAAGGGTTTGATCTTACCTATGTATTTACACAATTGCTTTTTAAGTATGGCACAGAGCTCAATAAAAATTTAACGGATAAATCTTTCAAATGGTTTCTCGACTATGATTTCAGACCCGTGCTTAACAAAACAAGCGGCAAACCTGATTATTACGAAAACAAACGCATTTTTATTTTAAAGCGAACAAACGGGTTGATTTCAAAAATGAATTAACCTCTTTTAATCCCGTAAAGAACTGCAAACGCTCCCTGAACGAACGGGCGGTTGAAAAAACGCTATCATTTGTTTTACATGATGCATTTGTTTTAAACTGATGCAACAAGTTTTGTATTTTCATTTCTGTGGAGCTGCATCAATCACCCGGATATAAAATCATTCATCAATACTTTTCGTCAAAAAGCATTGCACCCTTTCCTTTCCAGGAAGAAACATGGCAGCACATTCTTAACGGAGAAAGCGGTTTGGTAAATGCACCCACCGGTTGCGGTAAAACGTTTTCTGTTTTTATCGGTGCACTCATTCAATTCATCAATGAACATCCGCAGCAATATCAAACAAAAAAGAATAATGGATTGCAATTATTATGGATTACGCCTTTGCGTGCACTGGCAAAAGATATTGGCCGTGCCATGGAAGAAGTAATTGCAGCATTAAACATGCAGTGGAAAGCGGGCATCCGCAATGGAGATACAAGTACGAACGAACGGGCCAAACAAAAACGTCAAATGCCTGAAGTGCTTATTATTACTCCCGAAAGTCTGCATCTATTGCTGGCGCAAAAAGGGTATGCTGAATTATTTCAATCACTAAAAATTATTGCGGTTGATGAATGGCATGAGTTGATGGGCAGCAAAAGAGGTGTGCAGGTGGAACTGGCATTGAGCAGAATTGTGAATAGTGAAAAGCCGTTAGCCGATAGTAGCAAGTCATTAGTTACTGACTCAACACTAATGACTAAAGGCTACCGGCTTTCTATATGGGGCATCAGTGCGACTATTGGAAATTTAGAAGAGGCGAAAGAAGTTTTACTCTCTACATTAAAAGAATCAAACACAATAATTAGCGGCTCTGAAAAGCGGGCCATGAGCAATGGTGGCTTCCCCTACGGGGGGAAGTCGGAAGGGGGCTTGGGTGTAGTTGTAAAAGCACAACTTAAAAAACAAATTCATGTTGAATCCATTCTTCCTGATGAAATTGAAAAATATCCCTGGGCCGGGCATTTGGGTATTAAACTCATTGATAAAGTCATTCCCATTATTCAGCAAAGCGCCACTACCCTCATCTTTATCAATACACGTGGCATGAGTGAACGGTGGTACCAGGAGTTATTAAATCATGCGCCGGATTTAGCGGGCGCTATTGCCTTGCACCACGGAAGCATTGAGCAGGAGTTACGTTTGTGGGTGGAAGATGCATTGCACACAGCTAAACTCAAAGCAGTAGTGTGTACTGCATCATTGGATTTGGGTGTTGACTTTCGCCCGGTGGAAACCGTTATACAAGTTGGTTCGCCAAAAGGTGTGTCAAGATTTTTGCAAAGAGCAGGAAGAAGCGGTCACAGTCCGGATGCAGTAAGTAAAATTTATTTTCTTCCAACCCATTCATTGGAATTAGTTGAGGCAGCCGCATTAAAAAAAGCGATTGATGAACATTTAATTGAAAGTAAAGAACCCATGCTGCTTTGTTTTGATGTGCTGATTCAATACTTAAATACACTGGCAGTATCAGATGGGTTTGCTCCTGATGAGATTTTTAAAGAAATCCAACAAACCTGGTGCTTTGCTGAAATAACGGAAGATGAATGGGATGAAGTAATGCAGTTTATTGTTGAAGGCGGCAAAGCGTTACAGCAGTATGATGATTATAAAAAATTAGAATTCATAGGAGGCAAATACAAAATTACCAGCCGCAGAATAGCCATGCGTCACCGCCTGAACATTGGAACCATTGTAAGTGATTTCATGCTCAAAGTAAAAATGGTAAGCGGTGGTTATGTGGGAATGATTGAAGAATACTTTATTACCCGTCTTGAGCCTGGTGATTCATTTATACTGGCCGGAAGAAATTTAGAACTGGTGCAGATAAAAGATATGACCGTATTGGTTCGCAAATCTGTTTCTAAAAAAACATTGGTACCAAGCTGGAACGGCGGACGCATGAGCCTCACTGCCAACCTTGGAAGAAAGCTGAGGGAAACATTTAATGAAATGTCAGGCCCATCCAATTGGCCGGACACTTCGCCGGAATTGCAGCATCTTAAATCCTTGTTTGAATTACAGCAACAGCTATCTCATATTCCCAAAGCAGATGAGTTGCTGATTGAGCAGCATGAAAGTGATGGTGGTTATCACCTGCTGGTATATCCGTTTGAAGGAAGAAATGTGCACGAAGCCATGAGCGCCATCCTTGCTTACCGTATTGGCAAATTATTTCCGCTCACATTTTCCATTGCCATGAATGATTATGGTTTTGAATTACTGAGCGATCAGCCCATACCTGTTGATGATACCAATGTAGTTGATTTGTTTTCGTTGGATGAATTATCAAAAGACATGCAGCGGAGCGTAAATGCAACAGAAATGGCCCGGAGAAAATTCCGTGATATTGCAGTGATTGGCGGGTTGATTGTTCAAACATCTCCCGGCGAACAAAAAAAGCCACGGCATCTGCAGGCATCAGCCAGTTTATTGTTTAATGTGTTTGCAGAATATGATTCAAAAAATGTTTTATTAAAACAGGCTTACCAGGAAGTGTTTCATCAGCAGATGGAAGAAGTGAGGCTGAGAGATGCGTTTACAAGAATTCATAACAGCCATATCATCATCAGGTTCCCTGAACGGTTTACACCCCTCTCCTTCCCCATCATTGCAGATGGATTGAACCGGAACAATTTATCAACCGAAAAAATGGAAGACAGGATTAAGCGGATGCAGGAACAGTTAAACCGCAGTTGAAAAGGTTTGCAAATTTTTGCCGCACTATTAACCTTATCAAGTTATTTCCTACATTTATTAAAACAACAACCATCATGCTCAAAAAAATCCTTTATGTATTGCTTGCCGCTTTAGTTATCATTCAGTTTTTTCGCCCGCAACGCAATCAATCCACGGGCCCATACCCTAATGATATCACTACCAAATTTGCTATGAACGATACAGTGATGGGCGCTTTAAAAACAGCCTGTTTTGATTGCCACAGTAATAACACCACTTATCCCTGGTATGCCAATGTGCAACCGGTTGCCTGGTGGCTGCAGGGTCATATCAATGATGGAAAAAAGCATTTGAATTTTTCTGAATTTGCGTCCTATAAAACAAAACGTCAGCATAAAAAATTGGAGGAAATCGGCAAAGCTGTTACTGAAGGCTGGATGCCGCTTGACAGTTATACATGGATGCACAAAAATGTCAGGCTGAGTGCAGAACAAAAAACAGCCATTAAAAAATGGGTGGATGAAAGTTTAGCAAAACTTCCGCCTGCTGAACCGGAGCCTAAGGATGAAAAGTGATTAAAGTAGGGGGCAAAGATATTAAACTTTGCCGCCCTCTCACACCACCGTATGTACTTGCGTGTACGGCGGTT
>JAIEQM010000133.1 GCA_019747705.1 Chitinophagaceae bacterium
ACAAAATAAGTGTGGATAACCTGCCTTGTTTTTTAAAATTTTAAAAAAATCAGTTTTTAAGAGGCTGAATAGTTACCTTCTTTGTATTTTTTAAAAAAATGTTTTTATAAATGCGGAGGTTTACCATGTAGTAAGGCCCCCTGTCCTGTACGGTAAATCGGGGCATGGCAGGAATAATCATAAGGCGGGGTTCAATAAACAAACCGTGCAGCAGTTTGCTCCTCCGGTTAAGTTCTGTACCACCAAATAAAGTGAACGCTCCATACATTACATTGATGCGCCTGCCCAGCAAGGCCGGTTCTTTGGGTTCAAGAAACGATTGAAACGTGTTCATAACAGATACACCGGCACCCAGATAAGCCCTTGCATTGTGTTTCATATCAGCGCCCGGCCTGGTAAACCATTTGGCTTCAATATGGTTATCAATAATCCATTGGCCATAGTTGGCAATAGTTCCAAAAACAGTACCGGTTGTAAACGTATCTGTAATTACCGCTTTGCGTATAGCAGGTAAATACTGGAGCGCCCATCTGTCTGTAACCATGTATTGTACCCCTATTAAAGGAAGCACGCCTGTCTGGTTGGTTTCGTGCCAAAAGCTGGCACTTGGGGTGGCATACAGTATTGAACTGGCTTGAAACGTGTTTAATACTGATTGTGCATACACACCTGTGCTCAAATGCCAATCGCCTTTTTGATAATTGGGGTGCTTAATAACTTTTTTGCGTTTGGTGATAAGACTGTCAATGGTTTGTGCCTGTAATGCAGAGCATAAAAAAAGTGTGATACTAATAAAAAGTAAAGATTTTATTTTCATGCGTTTATTTTGATTTGTGTTTAAATGGCCTGGGCGGAAAGCGGTAATGTAAGGATGCGCCAAAACGGAGCCAGCTAATTTCATTTGTATAAATATATCTGCCCCAATTTGGAATATACTCTCCTTTTACTTCTAAAATTAGATTTCTGCTAAAACCGTATTTACCAACTCCTCTACCCATTTGCATGGAAAAACTATTACAATGCATCGGAACCCTTACGCTAACCGGATTAGGGTCTCCAGCATAAGCTTTTAATGATGCATTAAAGGACTGCCCAATATTAATAGCAGAAACACCAATTCCATAATAAAATACATGCCTTGCTCGGGGCTTATTAAATTTATTGATAACCAAAGACTGTGACCAAAAAACCCGGTTTTCATAAACTCTATTAATAGCATCTCCTTGCCTTACGCCAAAAGAATATAGCTCCCCTTTTCCTAAAAAAGTATTTGTAGAAATTTCAATGCGTTGCTTAATGAAATATATGCCAGCACCAGAAACCAGTTCTGCACGTTCAAAACCGGCGCTGCTTCTTGCACTTGGTGATAAAATAGCATCCAATTTAGGAGACAAAGAGAATAAAGGCGTATGATAAATACTACCTATTTTGAAAGTATATTCTAATTTTTTATTGTTTTGAGCAAAACAGAAAATTGGAAAAACTAATAAAAAAAGTAAATTAATTTGTTTCATAGTCAAAGTAAATAAAGCAGGGGATTAAATCCCCCGCCTACGTTATGAATTATTTTGCTCTTGATGTAAACTCAATCCAGGGGTGATTTACATTCGTGTTCCGAAAGTTATTGATTACACCTGACTGGCCTTGATTTGAGTGTCTAAAATAACTCCAGTAATATGCCGTTTGCTCAGATCTGTATTTTAAATCCATTATTTGTGTTGAGCCGGGGGCAGGATTAGGAATTCCTGCAAAATTTTCTGACGGCCAGGCATCTCTTTCAAAAATCACATAATATAAAATGTTGCCGGATATTTCGTTTACTTTTGATTTACAGTCTAACCCGTATGAAATTTGTTGCCTGCTTCTGCACTGCCCGTTCCAATCTTTAAAGTAATCCCAGTTAATTTCAACATTGGTTTGTCGGTTTACTTCTCTTTTTGAAAACCTTCTCATTAACACACCATTGCCTTCATTTACACATTGTTTCACTTTTCCTTGCGGTAATTGAAATTCACGTTCTGTTCCTTTTTCAAATGTGTACCAACCTTGAATTTCATTGGTAAAGGGGTTTCTTGATTGTGGATGAAACCAGGAACTAACCCGTGCAATATGAATATCAGAACCTCCGGCAAAAACACTTTCCTTATGGTCTTTTATTTTCATGTGTTGAAAATACCCTGTTGTTACAGGTTCAGTACAGGTAAGTGGTAAACTGCTTATACCTTCAGCAGATGGTGTACAAGTGGCAGTATTGGGGTCTTCATTTAAAGAAATAACCCACACCTCATTGTTTTCAGCATAAGCGCTATCAATTAATAAGTCTGGTACAGGGGTTAAAACATTGTAAGAGTTTAACTCATAACCCTGATAAACAGTGGTAGCTTCGTTTCCATCATAAATCAGGAATTGCGGCTCTGGCAGGGTTTCATTTTCGGTTACCCGTGCTTGATAGTGGTTATCATTTGCTTCCTTTGCTGCTAAACGGGGAATGTAAATTTGTGGTTCCCAATTTTCACCCTCTAATTGCTGAAAAGCCTGATGGCCTTGCAATAACCCTTTTGTTTTTAAACTTGCAGCATAAGAAGGATTCTCCATTAATATTTTAACCAAAACATTATAATCTCCGTCAAATTTTTTGCGTGCCTCCGCAATTACATGGCTTCTAAAACCGGGGTCTTTTTTAGCTAAAACTGCAATTGACTGAGCAATTTTTTGAAGGTTCTCTGTTCGGTAAGCCCTTTTTTGTTCCATGGTAGCCTTAACCATGTTTTCTTTTGTTAGTAAATTGCCCGTGGGGGGGCATCTTTTCTGTTTTGTTACAAGCACTAAAGGTTGCAAGTGTGCATAGTGCATAAAACGTGTGTTTAAATTTTTTCATAAAGAAAGTTTTTTGAAATAAACATCCTCGTTAAAAAAAAGTTTGTATGTTGTTTTCGATTAACAGATGTTTAACGCTTGTTAAGAAAACCAATGCGTTGGTATTGAAAAACTCAACCACCACCTTCTAAGAAGGTGGGTTGAAAGCATCGGGCAAAGCCCTCTTTAAAACATGTGAAGATTGAAATTAATATGCAAATTTGATTATGCAGTATTAAATTCAGGCAAAGCCCAAAGGACATCGAGGCTGTCTTAAAAGTCTGAGACAGCCTCTTTTTATTCGGTAAGGTGATGGAGAAAGTTTTCGTTTATGCGATTCTCAAAGCCTTCATTTTACTTTTAAGACAGCCTCTTTTTAAGGTGAAATAAAATACGCCTTATGTAATGCTAAACCGGGGCAATACACACCAACACAAATAGCGCAAATGCAAGCCCAGCGCTATTTTGCAGAGCGAGCTTTCCAAGAATGTAAGACTGATTTAGGTATGAGTGAATATCAGTAAGAGGTTGGAAAGCATGGCATCATCACATGGCAATGTGCATGATGGCACAGGCTTATGTTCTTACAGAAAAAAAAGAACATCACGAAAATATACCACTATTAAGTGCTTATGATATTCGTCAGGTAATAATGCAAACGTATATAAGAAAAGATGACGAATACCAGCAGGTGGAAGAACAAATTAAATACAGGCACAAGCAAAGACAAGACGATATTATCAAAAGAAATCGAAAAACTTAATGTGTCAAAGTAGAATTAAGAAGTTTTTCCTTTCATCTCTCATGGCACAAAAGAAGGTGCTTTATCTCTTACTTAAAGAATTTAACCACTACTTCAATTACTATTGATATGTTAAGTTTAAACTGTCGCAGAACCCTCATAAGTCTGGTTAGCTTTTCTTTATTGTATAAACGCTCTGCAAAGACCTGTGAGGGTTTGTCATAGTATGCTTAACTTATCAGTAGCTCTTGCCGCCACATTTTAACCTCTTCGCATTTTATAATAATATCCAATTAACCGGGTCTGGGTTTGGGTTTGGCGAAGCCTCCCCTTGGGGGAGGTTGGGTGGGGCTTGATCAAATATCAACCACTCTGCTTTAATCATAATTTGTAAAAAGCGTGGCTTGTGCCTGGATGGCCTTCTCCTCGGGAGAAGGTCGGGATGAGGCTGTGGGCTGTGCTTAGCGAAGCCTCCCTCCGGGGGAGGTTTGCTGGGGCCTCCTCTTACTCTTCAAATATTTTGCATACACAATTTCTTCCATGGTTTTTCCCTTTACTTTACTCTCCACCCAGCTAATAATATCGAGGTAAGCAAAAGCCCTTGTTTCATGACGGCTCTTTTCAAGATGCTTGATTTCTTCCAGTAATTTATCCAGTGCCTTTTTAATTTTCTCCGGGCTGCCACCAAAACTGGTTTTTAAAAATTTAAAAATTGCTTCTTCAGCTTTGGTAAAGTTTTTCATCTTCTCCATAAACCGCTGTACTGATTTGCTTAAGGAATCCAGTATTTCATAATTGCCCAGTTCATAATGGCTGAGCAGGTGAATAAGCCGGGCATAACATTGCAGATCCAAACGGAGCTCTATGGGCCCGTTTATGATGCGGTGGAGATAATCAATGGCTTTATTATAATTGCCGCTGCCAAAATACAGCAGGGCAATTTTATAGTTAAACACAAGAATACGGTGACTGTCAACAAACAAACTGTATTCACTGAGCTTTTCTTCTATCTCCGGTACAATGGCCAGCCCTTCTTTAAACGTGCCGCTCATTAAATGACCGTTGATTTTTGCTGTATTAATGTAAATAGAAGTATGAATGCGAAAATTATCATTTTTCTGTGCATCGGGTGTTTGTTCATAGGCTTCAAATTCCCTCAGCACCTGTTCATGTGCCTTAAAATTGCGTAAATCAAAATGGCTGTTGAGCAATGCCTGCATACCCTTGATATAATGCCCTGTTTCAATATTTTTGAGCTGAACATTTTCATTATACAAATCCACCCATTTTTGTGCATAACGGTAATACATCAAAAAATCCTGGCGTATAAATGCATACCAGCAGTAACTCTGATAGTAATAGAGTTTTTCATAAAACCCGTTCAACTGCTCAATATCTTTGGGCAGGTAGTTTTTGAAAAACAATTTAATATCCGCTTCATCTTCTTCGTTTCTTGCATGCCCGTGTATTACATACCAGCGGTACAGCAATAACGCAAGATTGGACAAGCGGGTTACACGATCAATATGGCTGCTGATTTCCTGTGCTTCCTGCGCCATCTGTTCCGTTTTATCTGTACTGCTGCGGGTGATGTGGAGTGTTTCAATTTTTTTTTCCAGCGAAATCAACTGCACCAGTGTATTAAACTTTTGATTGGTGCGTGCCTGCTCTTTTGCTTTTTCCAAAATACGCAGGGCCTGCTGTTTTAATCCTTTGTTGTAAAGGATGCGTGCATGGTCCAGGTGTTCACTCAGTTGCAGATCAATGTTATCAGTTGTTTTCAGCAAACGTAAACTGGCAAGCAGTTCATTATACAGGTGTGTTTTCAAATTGGCGAGTTTAGTTTTGCTGTTATCCGAAATTTTTTTGAGCAGCGTCTGCTCATCATACTCCTGCATTTTATCCAGCGCATCAAATAACTGCACCACTTTAAGGTCTTCTTTACCGGAGCTGCGTTTAATATAGAGTTTAAAATGCCTTTTCTCGGCTTTTTCAAGCGAGTGCACCAGTTGGAACAGCGAGTCAGTAAATCGGTTGGCCATAAAAAAATATTTCCCAAAAATCCTTTACAGGCAAGGCTTTCAGCGTTTTTAAAAGCGTTTGCCATCATAAAACCCTGTGCATTTTAGTTTGAGGCACAGGCTGTTGCGGTTTACTTTTACACCAGATTCGGGGTTCGTTATTATATGGCAGGCAATCGTTAAGGCAAGAATCAGAAACGGCCAATGAATCAGTTCAGCCGGGCTGAACCGCAAATTTACAGAACTCTTTTTTATATGGCAAGCAATCGTTACGGTCAGCTGTTTCTACAGTTGACCTTTTTTGTTTTCAGCAATTGCTAAAATAATCTTTTTTAAATCATCTGCCGGATTTATACGCTTTTTCATTTTATATTTACACCTTTCGTTTGCTGGAGAACAAAATATCTTACATTTTAACTTCTGGTTTATGCGTGCTTAAACCATTTGCAATGTTTGAATACTTAATTTATGACAAGTAGTACCACCCGCCTCAATGAAAATGCAGCACATGCAGCAGTTTTTTTAGATTATGAAAATATTGTTTATCATCTTAAAACGGAATATGCAGACCCACCCCAAACATCAGACATTGTAACGGGCATATTACGAAACCTGCGCCGCTACTTAAATAATGAATTAAAACTGGATGTAATCATATTTAAAGCATATGCAGACTTTGAGCGCCAGTCATCAGCTCTCGGCTCCCTTTATTTAATGGGTATTGATACACATAACGTGTTAGGCACAGAACATAAAAACGCTGCAGATATGCGTTTGTCTATTGACCTCATGGAGGTACTTTATACAAGACCGGATATCCTGCATTTTGTTCTTGTTGCCGGCGACCGTGATTATATACCTGTTGTTCAGCACCTGCGGCGCCTCGGACGAAAAGTAAAGGCTGTTGCATTTAGAGCTACCCTCTCCGGAGACCTGCTTCAAATACTGGGGGAAGATAATTTGATAGAAGCCAACCGTTTTGTAAGTGACGCTGACAAAAGAGAGATGCTTATCCATAAAAACCAGCAATTAAACGCTATTGGTTTTAAAGTTGTGGGACAAATAGACCTGCCCCCGGTTAATGATCCCGGCAAAAAGAAACCTTCCACCCCTGCACCTAATAAAGAAACGATAAAGCATACCGATACCATTGTATCTTCAACAGATAAAACGCCATCAAGCATTTCTATTGCAACCTATCAACAAAATGAAGTGAAAGCGCTTTTTAATGATGTAAAAGTTATTAAACATGCTAACACATCAGAGTGCCTTGAATTGTTAGTTGCTTTTGCACAGGAAAAAAAACTGAGAGAAGTATGGCTATCCCCTTTTTTACGATACCTTACTGATAAAATGCCGCTGCTTGCAGATTACGAACGCAAAGAACTTATTAATAATTTACGGATTTACGGGGCTATTTCAGTAGAAAAACGAACGGGCGATGCCTATGACTATTCCGTAATTGCCATTAATTATAATCATCCTAATGTAATAGCAGCAATGCCATAAGCTCTTTCATAATAAGGATGTTACGTGAGACACGAACCACGGCGGGGGTGTTTTTTATAATTATAAAAAAGGCTGCCAAAAGTATGACAGCCCTTTTTTTATCCCCTTTGAGGATTTAGCCGTGTCCAAATTCTTATTAGAATTATAATTGAGAGTATGAACACAATTGAAAAGAGAATCTGAGTAAGTGTATTAAGATTCTGTGTCAATAATACAGTTGCAGTAACTGAGATTAAAAGCCAAACAAAAACGATGTAGATAGATTTAACAGGGCAAACGCATTAAAAATTAAGTGGCCTTGGTAAGGATGGAGGTCAGGTACTCATTGCTCCAGCCGGCTTTT
>JAIEQM010000173.1 GCA_019747705.1 Chitinophagaceae bacterium
TTAACAGTTCCCGTTAGATGGCCTGTTCAAGACTTTAACTTTAAAGAACAATGGCATGCATGGCGCACAAAAAGAAACCCTTCACAGTGAAGGGTTTCAATCTAAATTTTGCGGACCAGACGGGACTCCCGCCCATCAAAATCCGTTATGAATAACTTTACTTCTCTTTATCTATCTTAACAGAAAATGCTGGTTTTTAAATGTTTATAAACAATCCTGCATTTTGTTCCGTTCTACCTTTATACAGCTTGGTTACATTTTAATAGACCTAAAATAGACCAAGTTATGCGTTATCCAATTAAGCTCATTGCCCGAAAGGCGAAAGTAAACAAAAATGGCGTTACTCCAATTTCGCTACAGTATTGCTTTTCTGCAGAGAAACGGGTGGTATTAAGTACCGGCGTTAATATCCCAATTCACTACTGGAACAGGAAGACCGGAAGAATTTCAAAAGAACTTCCCATGGAGTATGGAAACATCCAGTTACTGGAAACCACCCTCACTCAAAAACTCCGCAAAGCTGAGGACATGGTTGGCTATGCCCTAAAGCAAAAAAACACTTGCCCCATGAAGTTCCTGAAAGAGAATTTCAACCTGGATGGCAGGTGGGGTTTTGAACAAATGAGTGATGAACAAAATTCGCTGGATGTATTTTGGAATATTGAAGATTATGCAAAAGGCAAAAAAGGCTCAGTAAAGCAATGTACCATCAATGTTATAAATGCGATGAAAGTTCATCTTAAACTGTTTGAAGAATACAGAAAAAAGCCCATCACTTTTGATTCGTTTGATGCACAGTTCTATGAGGATTTCGTTTTCTATCTCACTTATGAAATTCCGCAGGTGCGGAGAAAGGAACTGATTAAGGGTTTAAAAGCAAATAGCGTTGGCAAAACCATTAAGCACCTTAAATCATTTCTGAAAGAAAGGATGCGGAAGAAAATTATTCCATTCATGGATTTGAGTGCCTTTAAAGTAATGGAAGAAGAAGTAGATGCAGTTTATCTCAGTTGGAAAGAACTATCAGCCATCTATCATCTTGACTTAATTCAACAGCCACAACTGGAAAAGTACCGTGACCTTTTTGTGCTTGGTTGTCTCACTGGTTTTCGATTCAGCGATTACTCAGATATTAAACCCGAAGAAGTAAGAGATGGAATGTTATACGTTAATCAAACAAAAACACTCTCAACTGTTGTAGTGCCTTTAAAGAAGGATGCCAAGCAAATCCTTATTGAAAAATATAAAATGCAAATGCCACAGGTGAGCAATGTAAATTTCAACTATTACATTAAAGAAGTAGCAAAGCTGGCCGGCATTGATGAGCAAATTAAAATAACCCATAAACGGGGCAATAAAGTTTCTGAAGAAATTAAGCCCAAGTATGCATGGGTTACATCACATACCTGCCGCCGTAGTTTTTGCACCAATGAATTCTTAGAAGGCACTCCCATCAATTTAATTATGGCTATCAGCGGGCATAAAACTGAAAAAGCATTTCGCAGATATATTAAAGCCGACCAGGTGCAAAAGGCACACATGATTAAAAAGCTGTGGGATAGCAGGCCGGGCTTATAAAACAGCCTCTTTCAAAATCCCGTTTTGGCTGAGTTTAGAAAAATATACTTAGCCAAAACTTAGATTTAAAAGCAGGTTTTGGCTGAGTTTAAAAAATTATACTCAGCCAAAACTCAAGTTTTAGTATCTTTAAAAATCGTAAAAAAACAATGGAGCAGCTAACAGGAAGGTTACAGGAAAGAAAAATATTGGATGCAGCATTAAAGTCATCCGGCGCAGAGCTGATTGCTGTATATGGCCGCCGAAGGATTGGTAAAACATTCCTCATTCGGAAAGTGTATGAAAAATATATACAGTTTGAATTTACGGGTGTACACAAAGCTACCATGCAGGAACAGTTGGAAGGGTTTAGCTTTGCATTAAAGAAAACGCTGAACAGCCCCATTGATATTGCAGTACCAAAAACCTGGGTAGCTGCATTTCATTTACTGGAAAACACATTGCAACCCATAGTTAAAAAAGGAAAGACTGTTATTTTCTTTGATGAGTTTCCATGGATACATACACAAAAATCAAATTTCCTTACAGCATTTGAACATTTTTGGAACAACTGGGCATCACGGCAACCCAATCTTAAAGTAGTTATTTGTGGCTCTGCTGCTTCATGGATGATTAAGAATATTGTAAATAATAAAGGCGGACTGCACAACCGTGTAAGCATACGCATAAAGCTGCTGCCTTTTACATTAAATGAAACAGAAGCCTACTTAAAAAGCCGTTCTGTAAAACTTGACCGTTACCAACTGCTGCAATTGTATATGGCAATGGGTGGTGTGCCGCATTATTTAAAAGCCATACAAAAAGGCGAAAGTGCCACACAAGCCATAGACCGTTTGTTTTTTACCAAGCAAGGTGTATTGAAAGATGAGTTTAAAATACTTTATGAATCTTTATACGATAATGCAGCACATCATGTTTCGGTAATACGTTTGCTGTATGGTGCAGGCAAGGGGATGACGAGGAATGAAATCATTAACCTGTCGCAGCTTAGCTCCGGCGGTACTACTACCAATGTATTGACCGAATTGGAAGAGTCGGGTTTTGTATCTTCTTCTATTCCGTTTGATAAAACAAGTAAAGAATTAGTGTACCGACTTACGGATGAATACTCGTTGTTTTACCTGAAGTTTGTGGAAAGAAGCCGTGCCACTGGTGCAGGTACCTGGTTGCGTATAAGCGAAGGCAACTCTTTTAAAAGCTGGAGTGGTTATGCTTTTGAAGCTATTTGCTTAAAGCATGTACCGCAAATTAAAAAGGCATTAAACATAAAAAACATTTACACCGAAGAATCAGTATGGCGGTACGTACCCGGCAAGGGCAAGCCCGGTGCACAAATTGATTTATTGCTCGACCGGAGAGACCGTTGCATTAATATTTGTGAAGTGAAATTTGCCACCGATGAGTTTACCATTACCAAAAAATATGCTGACGAACTGCTGCAAAAGAAAACGGTGTTTGCAGATAAAACAAAAACCAAAAAGACCATTTTCTTAACCATGATTACCACCTACGGTGTTACTGATAACACCTATTACCAAAACCTGATTGAGAATGAGGTTGCCATGGATGATTTGTTTGGGTGATTTTTTGATACCAGCTTCAGCATTTCATGGCAGCCTCGTTGCGCCTGCCCGTTCGTAGCTTTGGCGAAGAGGGGTCGCAATCCTTTCATCCGTTGGTTAGAATGGCGGCAATGTAAAACATGTCTATTACAAATTCTTCATCAAATCATTCCAATGCTCCCATATAATTACCATAGCAAGAGTATCAAGTCTACAATATTGTTTAAGTAGTTTATCGTAGCCTTCTTTGATTTCAATGTTGTTTCGGCTTAAACCATAAAGCATTTCCTGATAGGCAATCATAGCATCTGTACCGTTTGAAACATCCAGCAATGTTTCACCAACAGTAATCTTTGGCAGTTGCTTATAAGGGTCGGATATTAAACCATCATCGTCTATATTTAGGAGATTAACATCGCCTAGATATTGCTTTATTTTTTCTGAGTTAGTAGCTTTTAAAACTGCCGGTAAAGTGACTTTAATAGAAGTTCTTCCTCCCATACTTGGGTGAAAATAATATTTCAAGGCTAGATTATTCATATCAACGAATCTGGTCGAATCCTCTTTGGAGAATTTGATAGTTCTTGCAAGCCATTCTTTTAACTCCGGCTTAATCTGCTCCATAGTATCTATGGCATTATAAATATCTTTTAAGATAGTATTCTCATACTGTGTCCAGATGAAGACAGAACCTTTATCCTGTAACAACGCTTTCAAAGCTTCTGCAAATTCGAAATTTGGGTATTTATTTTTTGTATTTAACCATTCAAAATGTTTAGGAGCTGCACCTGGTTTATCTATTACATGACAACTCCATTGAAATATGACTTTACTATATGGCCTCATGCCTGCATGGTAAGGAATTGCCATTTGGGATGTTTCGAAATCAATAATAAACAAAGGGTATTCAATTTGTTTGACTTCTTCCAGAAAACCAGATAGTAGAAACTCTTGCGTTTTGTTACTTGGTAAAAAGGCCTATTATTATACTTATCTTGAATTATTTCTATCGGTATATCTGACAAGGATACCTTTTTGTTTTTTATAAGGCTATCAATGTGCTTATCTTTTGACCTGTTAAAATTTCCTAGTTGGGACAATTCAAATAAATGTGGTTTTACATCTGCCAGTTCCTTCCAGCATTGCTTAAAACCACTTTCTATAAAGCTATCATTTGTAACTGTAAACTCACATTTACTGCAACTTGTATCAATTATACTTTCTACTTTTTGATTTGCTAAAACAGAGTCAATATATATTTTAGCGTTACTTTCTATGGATGGAAGGATTTTATCAACATATTCATCAACTTGAACCAATTCCAAAACATGCCCTTTTTTTAATTCATCAATATTCCCCGTGAAATCAACCTCAGTTTTTCTGAACTTTGTTTTTCCGACAATTGTTGTTTCTTTTATCTGAAACCATTCAAGCAATCCCTCGATTGGTGTAACTTTCGATTTATGAGGCAGCAAAAGAAATGATTCAATCTTTGCTGTTGGAAATTTTTCCTGTAATACAAATTTTTGAAAGGTGATATCTTCAATATATTCTCGCCATTCAGCTAATTCGAAATATTTCTTCCCTTGTAATTTTGTATTACTATATCCTATGCTGTCAAAAGATTTTGATTTAACTTCAATTACTTGGAAGTAATTCCCTTTTTTAACAAGAATATCAATCCGTATCAATTTGTGGTTAACTGAAATTGCCGGCTCAAATAAGATTATATTTTCATTTTGTAAATATTCTTCCGTTTTTACAATTGCTTCTGGAGTGCCTTTATCAGTTGTAATTTCAATACCATGCTCATATAATAGCTGAGCCATTTTGCCGACCATATATCCTCCATCTGCCAGCATTAGCAAATACTCATTTTGCTCATCTGCACTTGGAAAACCGTTCTTTTTATAGAATAATTTCGTTATGCAGCTTTGTGCTATTTTAAAATCAGATTTTGATAAAAATGGATGCATGATTTGTTATTTTCTGTATTGCTTAATTGTGTTAGTGATTATTCGTTTTATATCGTTTTTAAGAGATAATGGTTTTATAACTTTTACACTCTCTCCATAGCTTAGTATAGTTGAACTAAGTTCATAGTTTATTACCACATTCATTCGGATACGTAGTTCTTTCTCATTGTCAATCAAGATTTCCTGTGTTTCATGTAAGTATTGTGTTTTAATATACTGCCCTTGTAGGTTGGTAAATGCTAACTCAACCACATGTGGTCTCCCTGTTTGGTAAGTTATTCCAATTGTGTTTTTAAAATAAGATTCTGGATTGAAATTTTGAGCCTCAGTATACCTTACTTGCTGAACTAATTTTATTACAGAAATCCTGTCAAGCCCGAATGTAGTTATTACCTTCTTTTTTGTATGATGTCCTAATAAATACCAACGATTTCGATACTCTTTAAGCAGATACGGGCAAATAATATGAGATTTGGCTTCTGTATCATCAAACCTTTGGTACACTATTTCAATTACTCTTTTATTTTTTATTGCATCAACTAAAACATTAAGATGTTCAGTCCCCTTTGAAAATGGAGCTTTCTCAAAATCAATAAATGAGAAAAGTGCCTCATGGTCGGTGTATTTAATCTGATTTATTACATTTATTAATTTGTCAACAGTTCCTGCAAAGTCAGCAAGGATTTTTATTTTTTTATACTGCGACAAAGTAGTTGTCGCAAACTCCAAGGCTTGAATATCTTTTTCATTTAGAGGAAGGTTATTTATTGAATAACCTTCCTCTGCATAGTAATACCCATCTTTTGGTTTAGAGTATTTTATTGGCGCATAGTATTTTAATTGCGAACTATGCCGCATTTTTTCAATATCCCCATCAAGTGTCCTTTCAGAAATCCGAATATCAGCAGAGGACTCTATTCTTTCGATTAAATGTTTTTTTGACCAGTATTTCTTCATTGAGTCTCCAAGACAAGTGTCGATTACTCTTATTCGAGATAGTAATTGCTTGTTTGCTGGCATTTTTAATTGCAAAGATTAAAAAATAAATTAAGAACGCAAATAGATTGCGTTCAGGCTTTTTAAGTTTGCCAAAAATCTTATGAAATATGAGGTTTATTTACTCAAAAAAAGATTATTAAAGTAATGAAAGATAAAAATAGACTCAGGAAAATCTATGATAGGACAAATGGTTATTGCCATTTGTGCCATAAAAAACTTGCATTTACTAATCATGGTAGAAATGGTACACAGGGCGCCTGGCATATAGAGCATTCTATTGCAAAGGCCAAAGGGGGCACAGACCATCTTAATAATTTATACGCAGCTTGTATAAGTTGTAACATAAAAAAGGGTGTAAGTCATTCAAAAAATGTGAGGAGGTCAAATGGCGTTACGAGAGCGCCTTATAATAAAAATAAAAGTCAAAAAATAAGGAATACCAATACGCTTGCAGGTGCAGCAAGTGGTGCATTGCTGGGTTCATATTTTGGACCTGGAGGCACCATTGTTGGCGGACTTCTTGGAGGCATATTTGGAGAAAGTAATTCACCTAAAAAATAGATAGAAAGATGAAAAATGAAATTAAATTTTACCCTGTTGGAAATGGAGACCAATCATTAATTAGACTTAATGATGCAACAACTATCTTAATCGATTGTAACATTAGAGAATCTGCGGAAGATAGCTCTGGTAATTCAATTTATGATGTACAAACGGATTTGTTGGAATCAGTGCAAACTAGAAACGGCATACCATATGTTGACGTAATGATACTATCACACGGAGACCAAGACTACTGCCGTGGGTTTAAGAAGAATTTTTATCAAGGCGACCCAGCTAAGTATTCTGAAGCTAACAAAAACGACAAGGAGATATTGATTGATGAAATGTGGTTCTCCCCAATGATTGCAGAAAAGCATACCAATGATGACGAAGACGCATATCAAAAGGAAGCTGAAAGAAGGATAGATTTACATCAGAAAAATATCTCTTCAAAAAACTTGCCGGGAAATCGAATCAGGATAATCGGTTATGATGGAAACAAGGATTATTCGGGTTTAAATCATTTAAGGTCTATACCAGGAGACATCATTAAGGTGTTTAACCAAAAAGAACAGCCAGGTTTCTCAATTTTTATTCATGCTCCGTTTAATGAACAATTGACCGATACAGAAAAGGATAAGAATTACACAAGTATTGTATTTCAAGCTAGGTTTAAGAAAAATTCATGGTCAAATGAGTTTGCTTGTTTAGCGATGTTTGGTGGTGATGCTGACCACTATGCTTGGGCAATGATATTCAATACTCCGGTAACTTTTAAGTAGATATAAACATAGGTGGATAAAAAGGTATAGGCAGGAAACAACAAAGGCATT
>JAIEQM010000089.1 GCA_019747705.1 Chitinophagaceae bacterium
TGGATTAACAGTTCCCGTTAGATGGCCTGTTCAAGACTTTAACTTTAAAGAACAATGGCATGCATGGCGCACAAACAAAAAAGTTGTCTTTTTGGGACAACTTTTATTTCTTAAAATAATTTTTACTTCGTTTTGCTTTAACGCATAAAGCCCTTTATCAAATCCATTATTCCGCCTCCACTGCTTTGCGTTTGCTGTTGCTGTTGTGCTCCCTGCGTAAACCGTGCAATCATATCCTGCAAATCACTGTCGCCATCACCATCCACATCACCACCCATTGATGTAACCTTTGAAACCAGGCTGCCAATATCCAAACCGCCACCATTGGTTCCGCCGCCTCCGGCTAAAGAACCAAGAATACCATTCAAATCAAAACTGCTGTTGCCGGGGTCGTTGGTGCGTTGTACCAAATTGCTGAGTACCGAAGGAATCAATTGCTGCGCAATGCCCGATGCCTGGCCGCTGTTTACATTGTACTTACCGGTGAGTTTTCCGGCAAACTGAGAAATAAGAGAACCTACGATGGGATTGCTCAGTAAACCGGCAATACCACCACTGTTGCCCTGGCCACCACCCTTGAATAACTGGAGGATGTTTTGCAATCCGCCGCCTGCGGCTGCATTTTGTATTCCGCTGAACACAGTGTCAGTTGCATCTGCCACCACAGCATCATTATGTTCATTGGGAATAACAGGGTTGTTGATTACCGGTTCGGATGCCTGTTCTTTTACAAGATTGAAAAGTTGCTCTAACATAGTTGTATGTGTTTAGGTGAAAAAAGGATGGGTAAGGTACTGTAAATATTATTGCAAATACATCTTCCGTATAAAATAATCATGAAGTTTAAATCCGGGGATAATCAGCAAGTGTTATCAATTCTGCGTTGCCAGCTTCTCCGCATTCTCTGCAAACTGCAGTGCATCAATCAACTCTTCAATTTCGCCATTGAGTACTGCATCAAGATTGTAAAGCGTTAAACCAATACGATGGTCTGTAACTCTTCCCTGCGGAAAATTATAGGTGCGTATTTTGGCAGAACGGTCGCCTGTGCTCACCAAACTTTTCCGCTGCCGGGCAATTTCCTCTTCATGTTTGCGCACCTGCTCTTCATATAATTTTGTACGCATCATCTGCATGGCTTTTTCACGGTTGGCCAATTGAGTACGCTCTGTTTGACAAATTACTACAGTGCCTGTAGGTATATGCGTGAGCATTACCTTGGTTTCAACTTTATTTACATTTTGTCCGCCTGCGCCACCACTTCTGGATGTTTCCATTTTTACATCTGCTTCCCGTAATTCAAAATCTATTTCTTCCGCTTCAGGCATCACCGCAACCGTAGCAGCGCTGGTGTGTACACGCCCGCTGCCTTCGGTTGCCGGCACACGCTGCACACGGTGCACACCACTTTCAAATTTTAAAATACCATACACATCATCACCTGTAACTTCCAACTGAACTTCTTTATACCCGCCAACCGTTCCTTCATTTTCACCCAGTACCGCTGTTTTCCAACCACGCTTTTCACAATACTTAATATACATGCGCAGCAAATCTCCTGCAAACAAACTTGCTTCATCGCCGCCCGTGCCGGCACGAATTTCAACAATGGCATTCTTATCATCCTGCGGATCTTTAGGTATCAATAACTGGCGAATGTATTTTTCCATTTGCTCTTTGCGCTCTTCCAGCTCAGGCAATTCCAGTTTCGCAAGTTCACGCAACTCTTCATCATTGCCATTTAATGCTTCTCTGTAGCTTGTAACATCATTCAACAATTGCAAATATTCTTTTCTGGCTTTTACAATCTTTTCCAAGCTGCGGTACTCTTTGCTGAGTGCAGAAAATTTTTGATTGTTGCCCACAATTTCCGGGTTGGTTAAGGCAACACCCACTTCATCAAACCGTGCCTGTATAGCTTCTAACTTATCTAACATTTTGCGTTCGTAATTTTTTTGTAACCGGCAATGGAACTACTTTTAAGCTTCTGTTGCGTCGCATGCAGACGCTTTTGGTCTGCATCCAGACATTTATCGTCGGGACTCTTGTACTGCTTTAATTCTATTCATCAATTCCGTACAAAGTGGCGGCAAAGTTAAAAGAAATCAACGCATGGCATATAGAAAATTCAAAGCATCCCGGTTGTTCAACGGATATCATTTCAGAAACGCAGATGATGTTTTAATTACAACTGCTGATGGAACCATTGAAGCCATCGTTCCTTTGCATGAAGCCGGTGATGATGTGGAGCAGTTGCAGGGTATTCTTACACCGGGGCTCATCAATTGCCATTGTCATTTGGAATTAAGTCATCTGAAAAATGTAATTCCGCCGCATACAGGTTTGATTGAGTTTTTGTGTTCCGTTGTAACCAAGCGTGGCTTTGCTCCTGAAATCATTGAGCAGGAAATTGAAAGAGCCGAAGCCGAAATGTATAACAATGGCATTGTGGCTGTGGGTGATATTGGCAATACCGCTGATACAGCAAGTACAAAAGCTAAAAGTAAAATACGCTGGCAAAATTTTGTTGAAGTGCTGAGTTTTACGGATGAAAAAGCAGATGAAAATTTCAACCACTATAAAAATGTATCTGAGGAATTGGAGCAGGCGCTTCGTACCTCGTATCCCGTACCTCGTACTTCTGACTTTGTACCTCGTACCTCTCTCGTTCCCCACGCACCTTACAGCATTTCGCCCAAAACATTTGAATTGATCAATGCTGCCACCAAAAATCAAATCATTTCTATTCACAACCAGGAACATCCTGCCGAAGATGAGTTGTATAAAACAGGCAGTGGCGAATATGTAAAGCTGTTTAAAATATTTGGCATGAATGCATCGCCTTTTCCTGTTACAGGTAAGAGCAGCATCCGCTCTGTATTACCGCATTTCAACAACGGACAAACTATTTTTCTGATTCATAACACGTTTATGCCGGAACAAGATATTGTATGGGCCAATGAATATGCAGCAGCAAATGGTTTAAAATTAGTGTACTGTCTGTGCATCAATGCCAATCTTTATATTGAAAACAAAACGCCTCCTGCTGATCTGTTTATCAAACACAATTGCCATTTGGTATTGGGTACAGATAGTTACAGCAGCAACTGGCAACTGAGCATTGCAAAAGAAATGCAATCATTACTGCAGCATTCAACATTTATACAGGAACAGGTTTTGCAAATGGCCACCATCAATGGTGCCAAAGCATTCAAATGGGATAATGACCTGGGGAGTTTTGAAAAGCGGAAAAGGCCCGGGGTGGTGTTATTGAAAGAAGATTTCAGCGAATCAATAAAGGTTCTATAAGTACAATTACAGATAGTTTATTAAACAATCAATCATCAACTCTGCTTTGCTCCGGAGGAGCCTCCTGTTTATAGTTAAATGTATTAAGGTATTGGGCTCCGGAGGAGCCTCCTCTTACAATTTTGCAAAATGTAAAGTTCATTTTAATCAGGCTGATTGAAAGATTGCTGCTATTGATTCACCTGCTGATGGGCTGCCTGATGGAAGCGGCACCGTAACGCAGCACACCGACGCCAAAGGCAATGGTGTGCGGAGTGAAGGTATAGCGTACAGCAGGGAAACAGATGAAAAGAATGCTAAGTTCACAGCCCCCGACGCTTTTCATCGGGGTTTTTCAAACCCAAATTCTGCCTTTATCCGCCTTCGCACAGGGCTTCGGCGGGTGATAAAAAACATCTTCACAAACACTCCAAAAAATGTGGATTTTTTGACCCAAAAACTGCATAATAAATCGCCTCAACCCGTGCCTTTTCCTTACATTTGTCCGAATAGATTTTTCTCTCACAAAACAGATAGTTGTAAAGGAATTTATGAGCACAGAATTGCAGGATACAGCAGTGGAAAATATCCCCACAAACAGCGCAATGAACCAGGAAAAAAATTACGGTGCAGACAGCATACAGGTCCTTGAAGGATTAGAAGCTGTTCGTAAACGCCCCGCCATGTATATTGGCGACATCAGCGAAAAAGGTTTGCATCATTTAGTTTATGAAGTGGTGGACAACTCCATTGATGAAGCGCTTGCAGGTTATTGTAAAAATATTACCGTTACCATTCATGAAGATAATTCCATAAGCGTGCAGGATGATGGGCGTGGTATTCCAACGGCCATGCACACTAAAGAAAAACGTTCAGCATTAGAAGTGGTAATGACGGTGCTGCATGCAGGTGGTAAGTTTGATAAAGGTTCTTACAAAGTGAGCGGTGGTTTGCATGGTGTGGGTGTGAGTTGTGTGAATGCACTTTCCACCAAACTGCATGTAACGGTACAGCGTGAAGGAAAAATATTTGAGCAGGAATATCATATCGGTATTCCAAAATATGCAGTGCGTGAAATTGGTACCAGCGAAGCAACAGGTACACGGGTTCATTTTTGGCCCGACCTCACCATTTTTACTGCATCGGTTTATAAAAAAGAAATTCTGGAAGCCCGTTTAAGAGAACTTTCTTTTTTGAACAAAGGCATTAAAATTATTTTAAACGATTTGCGTGAACTGGATGAGAACGGGGTGGCTTATTCCAATACATTCTTCAGCGAAGGTGGTATTGTTGAATTTGTGGAGCTGATTGACAGTAATGCAAAACGCAGTCCTTTACTGCCCAACGTTATTTACATGGATGGCCGTGATGAAGCAAGCAATGTGGCGGTGGAAGTGGCATTGGTTTACAATGATTCTTACAACGAACATATTTTCTCTTACGTAAACAACATCAACACCATTGAAGGCGGAACGCATGTAACGGGTTTTCGCAGGGCCATCACCAGAATCTTTACTTCTTACGGAAAGAAAGAAGGATTGTTTGAAAAAGCAAAAGTGGATGTGGAGGGTGATGATTTTCGTGAAGGATTGAGCGCCATCATCAGTGTAAAAGTTCCTGAGCCGCAGTTTGAAGGACAAACAAAAACCAAACTCGGCAACAGTGAAGTAAGCGGTATTGTGGAAAGCACCGTTGGCCGCACACTGGAAGCTTACCTGGAAGAAAACCCAAGAGAAGCAAAAAGTATTGTTCAGAAAATTATTCTGGCTGCACAGGCAAGGGCTGCTGCACGCAAAGCACGTGAACTGGTGCAACGTAAAACCGTTTTAAGCGGCGGCGGATTGCCTGGTAAGCTCGCCGATTGTTCTGATCGTGACCCTGAGCGTTGCGAATTGTATTTGGTTGAGGGTGACTCAGCTGGCGGTACTGCCAAGCAGGGGCGTGACAGAAGTTTCCAGGCCATTCTTCCTTTGCGTGGTAAAATATTGAACGTGGAGAAAGCAATGGAGCATAAGATTTATGACAATGAGGAAATACGTAATATGTTCACTGCGTTGGGTGTAAAGATTGGAACGCCTGAAGACCCCAAGGCCCTGGATTTATCTAAACTTCGTTATCACAAAATCATCATTATGACGGATGCTGATGTGGACGGTAGTCATATTGCCACTTTGATTCTTACTTTCTTCTTCCGTTATATGAAAGAACTGGTGGAGCAGGGTTATTTATACATTGCCCAGCCGCCTTTGTATTTGGTAAAGAAAGGAAAAGAACAGGCTTATGCGTGGACGGATGATGAACGCAAAGCCATTGCCATACGTATTGGTGGCGGCAAGGAAGAGAATGTGGGCTTTCAGCGCTACAAAGGGTTGGGTGAAATGAATGCCGACCAGCTTTGGGATACTACCATGAATCCTGCCACCCGCTCACTCAAACGTGTTACGATTGAAAGCGCTGCGGAGGCTGATAGTGTGTTCAGCATGCTGATGGGTGATGAAGTGGCGCCCCGCAGGGCATTTATTGAAAGCCATGCAAAATATGCGAAGATTGATGTGTAAATCAGCCGGTAGCTGGTAGTATTTTAGTCGTTAGTAAGGCTGATAATATAGAATTTGTTTTAAAAAGAGTGGCCAATAAGCCGCTCTTTTTATTGATAGCCAATCAATTAGCCTTTATTTGTCCTGCCTTTGAACTGTTACATACATCGTGTGGAAAAGGAATTACCCGCCTTTCAGCCTTAAAAAACTAAATTTGCCCAGAATTTCAGGCCGTTGCTGCTGAAGCTGCGGTACCGGATGAAAAACAATTTATTCACTAACTCAAAATTTATAGTATGCAACTAACAGCGTATAACGTTAAAACAAAAGAAAAGAATGTTCCCATCCAGGATGCCGTAATCAGCCGCACTGCCAAGGGTGGTTATATTGCAAAAGGTCATGATGGTAAAGGCAATAAGCTTACTGCTTTACTGGGCGAAGCCAATGCACTGGCTGCAATTAAAGCAGGTACTGCCAAGCAAGACTGGTAAGATTGAAGCTGATTGATAAAAAAGCCGCTGCTGTTGCAACAGAGCGGCTTTTGATTTTATTCAAATTCTTTATCAGAGTGGAAATTGATTGGCGATGGCCGTAGTAACATGTTGTATGGAATTCTGAAACGGATAATTCCAATCAGTTTGATTGGTAAAACGTGTGCTCCACATGGAGAACCCTTTTTTTACCAATGAGCAACTTACATACATATCACTTGTTCTTACTTCATTAACAGGCAAATTAGCTCTTGGAATTGTTTGTCTTAGAATTCCGCCTATTACATCAACTCCCGCAGCAGCCTCAGCGCTCATAATATGTTTCTGGGTAATTTTTGTTACTACAACGGCATCAACGCCCAGCAATTCAGAAAGTGCTGCAGGGTCCATACTCCAGCCGGCAGAATCCGTTATTCCCTTTTCTTTGAGAAGCGACAGGGTGCGGTCAATACTCTGAAACTGCACCTGTGAATAATAGCGAACTCTTGCATTGGCAAATTGCAACAGGTCGTTATAAAGCGATTGATTTAAGAACTGCGTGTTTCTTTTTTTAAGGTCTTCAAATTGCTCTGTTGTCAATTTTTTGGGAATATTTCCTGTTATTTCCAGTTGAGCGGGCAGCACTGCAATGGTTCTGATATCATACTGCCTGATGCGCTGCATGAGCATCTGGTTGGTCATTTCCTGTTCCATGGCCCGGCGGCGTGCACAGGAGGTTATCATAATAATAGATAAAGAAAGGAGTAGAACTTGTTTCATAAACTTTGGGTTTTGGATAAAGAATACAATGTGTCTGCACTACAGATTCAACTCTGATGCCAAACGAAAAATTCCTTTTGAAATTGCAGTTGTTTAGGAAATGGTTAACAGGGATAAGTAAAATTACTTGATGGTTTCACTGATTATGAAAAAATTGCAAATGATAAGAAATGCAAATAATCGCTATTGATAAAACAGGGCGCTGGGCAATGTCATTAAGTTAAGCGTCGCCTCGACCACAGGGAGAGGTCTCATAAATTTCTTACTGTACAAATTTTATGAGATGTCTCGTTCCCCGACATGACGAAACGCTTAACTTAATCACATTAGGCGCCGGGATAATATACAGGGCAAACGCATTAAAAATTAAGTGGCCTTGGTAAGGATGGAGGTCAGGTACTCATTGCTCCAGCCGGCTTTTT
>JAIEQM010000097.1 GCA_019747705.1 Chitinophagaceae bacterium
TTGCCTATGTCCATAACTAATTAATTTAGGCAAAAATAGCTAAAATAATTAGTTATTCCAAATTGCGGATAGTCATTTAATTTTTTTAGAAATTATATACTTTTTATAGTAAGCCGGTTTTTTTAAAAAACCGGCTTTTTCGTGTGTTTTTGAAAGATTTTTGATGAAAATTGGGCTAAAACGAGGTAATTCGGCTTAGTTTCTTACCTTAGCCGCCTCTCTAAATTTTCAACAAACAAAACTTCTACATTTATGGATCTCAAACAAATCCAGGAGTTGATAAAAATGGTCAACAAAAGCAATCTCAGTGAAGTAAGTATCGAAGAAAAAGATTTTAAAATCACCATAAAACAAAAAGAAGAAATTATTCAGCAGGCCGTGTTTAGCCCTGCTTATGCTCCGGCCCCCGCCCCCCTGCCCGCCCCCGCACCTGCTATTGCTGCCCCCGCCGTACCAGCAGCACCCGCCGCTCCCAAAGCGGATGACAGCAAATATGTAACCATCAAAAGCCCCATGATTGGAACCTTCTACCGTAAACCATCGCCAGATAAACCAACTTTTGTAGAAGTGGGTGATGAGGTTACTCCGGGTAAAGTGGTTTGTATTATTGAAGCCATGAAACTGTTTAATGAAATTGAAAGCGAAATCAAAGGAAAAGTAGTGAAAGTATTGGTGGATGATCACAGCCCGGTGGAGTATGATCAGCCGCTGTTCCTTGTTGATCCCAGTTAAGTTAAAAGTGAAAAGTAAAAAAGCTGACATAGAAATCATGCAGCGCCTTTTTTTGACTTTTAATTTTTGACTTTTAACTTCTAAATTTTCAATTCATGTTCAAAAAAATATTGATTGCCAACAGGGGAGAAATTGCACTCCGCATTATACACACCTGCCGTGAAATGGGTATCCGCACAGTGGCGGTATATTCCACTGCTGACAGGGAGAGCCTGCATGTAAAGTTTGCTGATGAAGCAGTTTGTATTGGCAAACCCGCCGGCGCTGAATCTTATCTTAACATTCCCAATATTATTGCAGCAGCAGAAATTACCAATGCTGATGCTATACACCCCGGTTATGGTTTTTTAGCTGAGAATGCAAGGTTTGCAGAAATATGCGGACAAAATGGAATTAAGTTTATTGGCCCCACTCCTGCCCAGATACGTTCTATGGGCGATAAAATTACAGCCAAGGAAACCATGATTAAGGCCGGTGTTCCTGTAGTGCCTGGCGGAGGTGGCTTATTAGAAAACATAGAAGAAGCCAAAAAAATTGCATTAGAAGTTGGATACCCTGTAATTTTAAAAGCAACTGCAGGTGGCGGTGGTAAGGGTATGCGTGTGGTATGGAGTGAAGACGAACTGGAACGTAATTATAATATGGCAAAGCAGGAAGCTGGTGCGGCTTTTAAGAATGATGGTGTGTATATGGAAAAATTTGTGGAAGAACCCCGTCATATTGAAATACAGGTGGCAGGCGACAGCTTTGGAACTGTTTGTCATTTAAGTGAGAGGGATTGTTCCATTCAGCGCCGTCATCAGAAGCTGGTGGAAGAATCACCTTCACCATTTATGACACCGGAATTACGCAGGGCCATGGGTGAAGCTGCAAGAAAAGCGGCAAGCGCTATCTCATATGAAAGCGTGGGCACTATTGAATTCCTGGTTGATAAACACCGCAACTTCTATTTCATGGAAATGAATACACGCATCCAGGTAGAACATTGCGTAACAGAAGAGGTGACCAATTTTGATTTGATTAAAGAACAAATCTTAATTGCTGCAGGACATAAAATAAGCGGTAAAGATTACGAACCCGAAATGCATGCCATTGAATGCCGCATTAATGCAGAAGATCCGTATAATGATTTTCGTCCATCACCCGGAAAGATTATAACATTGCATACACCCGGTGGTCATGGTATCCGCATCGATTCACATGTATATGCAGGTTATGTGATTCCTCCATATTACGATTCCATGATTGCAAAAATAATTGCTGTGGCACGCACCCGTGAAGAGGCAATTAACACCATGAGCCGTGCTTTGAGTGAATATGTGATTGAAGGTGTGAAGACCACCATCCCCTTTCACCAGCAGTTAATGAAGGATGAAAACTTCAGAAAAGGAAACTTTACCACCAAGTTTTTAGAAAGTTTTACAATGAAATAAAATTATTTTTTTTGAAAACCAATGAACCGCTTTCAGTTGAAAGCGGTTTCTTTTTTTAATACCTGTTCTTTCTCATTTCCCCAATGAAAAAGCCCCCGGTGAACCAGGGGCTTTTTTTCAGATTCGTCAGAACCTTATTTCTTCTTAGCTGCTTTTTTCTTAGCGGCTTTCTTTTTAGGAGCAGCTTTTTTCTTTGGAGCGGCTTTCTTAGCAGCTTTCTTTTTTGTTGCCATTTTTTTTAGAATTTAATAGTTAGTAAAAAACTTATCATGGTAAAAATAATTATTTTTTTTTACCAAACAAATTTTTTATGCACCAACTTCAACCGGGGCAACAGAAACAGTAGTTCTGTTGTTTCTTCCTTTTTTAAATTCTACAACGCCATCAGCAAGTGCAAACAGTGTATAATCTTTACCAACACCTACATTTTTTCCGGGATGATATACAGTACCACGCTGACGTATAATGATGCTTCCAGCGCTTGCAGGCTGACCACCATAAATTTTTACACCGAGGCGTTTGCTTTGTGAATCACGACCATTTTTTACCGAGCCTTCACCTTTTTTATGTGCCATTGTTTAAAAATTTTAATTTAAGAATTGTGATTTGATGATTGATATCATCAATATCAAACGTTCAATTAAGCAATTGCAGTTACTTTAATTTGTGTGTACAAAGTGCGGTGTCCTTTTTTCTTACGAAAACCTTTACGGCGTTTCATTTTAAATGCAATCACCGTTTTGCCTTTCTTCTCCGCAAGAATTTCAGCTTTTACTTTTGCTTTAACATCAGCACCAGTGCTGATTTTTCCATCCGCATCAACCATCAACACTTCAGAAAACTCAACTTTGTCACCAGCATTACCTTCAATATGAGGTACATAAAGGCTCTGACCTTCTGAAACTTTAAATTGCTGACCGGCTATTTTTACTACTGCAAACATAATTTTCCGATATTAGGGCTGCAAAGGTAGGGAGTTTTGGCTTTGAACACAACTAATAAATCAAAAAAAATGCCCCCATTTTAACGCAGGGGTTTGGAGGTGTACCGCTAAATTTGTTGGTCATAACAGGCTTGTACAGATGAAATGAGCCATGAAATTTCCGGGCTGTTAGAATACCAAACGGCAATGGAAATATTATGGCGAACCCGCCAACCGGCAGACAGGTAACACAGGGCAAAAAACAATGACAGTTAGCACATGAAAATAAAATCATTCCTGGCAAAACCCTTTGCCGGATATATATACAGGGATATTAAAAAAGGCATGGCCACCGCCCTTGAAGACCAGGAATCTATCTTTAAAGCTCTGCTTAAGACAGGAACAGGCACCCAGTTTGGCAAGAATCACCACCTGGAAAACGTAAAAACGTATGCTGAATTCAGCCAGGCGGTTCCGGTAAGAGATTACGAAAAATTCAAGCCTTATATTCAAAGCATAAAAGAAGGTAAGCACAATGTACTCTGGAAGGGCCGACCCATCTATTTTGCCAAAACCAGTGGTACCACCAGTGGTGTTAAATACATCCCCATCACCAAAGATTCCATTCCCAACCATATTAATACCGCCCGCAATGCACTTCTTTGTTATATAGCAGAAACCGGAAATAACAAATTCCCTGATGGCAAACTGATTTTCTTATCCGGCTCACCAGAGCTGGAACGGATTGGCGATATACCTACAGGACGTTTGAGCGGAATTGTTAATCACCATGTGCCCGGCTATCTCCGGAAGAATCAACTCCCCTCTTTTGAAACCAATTGTATTGAAGATTGGGAAACCAAGCTGGACAAAATTGTGGAAGAAACCATTCAGCAGGATATGACCCTCATCAGCGGTATTCCACCATGGATGCAGATGTATTTTGACCGTTTGATTGAAAAAAGCGGCAAAAAAGTGGGCGAACTCTTTCCCCACTTTAGCGTGATGGTGCAGGGCGGAGTCAACTTTCAGCCATATAAAAGCAAGTTATATGAAAGCATTGGCAGGCATGTGGATTGCATTGAACTCTTTCCTGCAAGCGAAGGCTTCTTTGCCTTCCAGGACAGCCAGAAAGCAGAGGGTTTGTTATTAAATACTAACAGTGGTATTTTTTATGAGTTTATTCCTGCAGGTGAAATTTTTAATGAAAACCCAACCCGCCTGAGTTTAAAAGATGTAAAGGCGGGTGAAAACTATGCACTCATTATTAACAGTAATGCCGGGCTATGGGGTTATAATATTGGTGATACCGTGAAGTTTGTTTCCACCAATCCTTACAGGCTTGTTGTTACAGGCCGCATCAAACATTTTATTTCTGCTTTTGGAGAACATGTTATTGGTGAAGAAGTGGAGCAAAGCATGATGAAAGCAGCGGCAGAAGAAAATGTAAAAGTAGTGGAGTTCACTGTGGCGCCTTATATTCAGCAGGGTAATGGCAAAAGTTACCACGAGTGGTTTGTGGAGTTTGAAAATATGCCCTCCAGTATTTCTTCATTTGCACACAAAATTGATTCCAACCTGCGTGAAAAAAATATTTATTACGATGATCTGATTACAGGAAATATTCTTGATCAGCTTAAAATAACACCGGTAAGAAAAAACGGGTTTATTGATTATATGAAAAGCATTGGCAAGCTCGGCGGCCAGAACAAAGTGCCACGCCTGAGTAACGATAGAAAACTGGCAGATGAATTACAGCCCTATACAATAAATAATTAGCTTTAGCGCTTTACGATACTTGTAATATGATGAAACGCATTGCCATTTTTGGCTCAACAGGTTCTATTGGAACACAGGCGCTGGATGTTATCCGGTCAAATCCTTCTTTGTTTGAAGTGGAGATACTTACAGCGCATACCAATGACGAATTATTGGTTCAGCAGGCGAAAGAATTTAAGCCGAATGCAGTAGTAATTGTTGATGAAAAAAAATACCAGAAAGTAAAAGATGCCCTCGCATCAACTGATGTAAAGGTATTTACCGGCGAGCAGTCACTGGAAGAAGTGGCCGCTTTTGATACCTATGATATGATGCTGGCAGCTATTGTTGGCTTTGCAGGTTTACAACCCACTTTAAGAGCCATTGAGAACAAAAAAGCTATTGCGCTTGCTAATAAGGAAACACTGGTGGTTGCCGGCGACATTGTAATGCAGAAAGCAGTGGAAAACCGTGTACCCATTATACCGGTTGACAGTGAGCATTCAGCCATTTTTCAATGCCTGGTGGGCGAATCAAGAAACAAAATTGAAAAAGTCATCCTCACTGCCAGTGGTGGACCTTTCAGGGGCAAGAAACCTAATTTTTTATTGAATGTAAAAAGGGATCATGCACTCCAGCATCCCAACTGGGCAATGGGCGCCAAAATCACTATTGACTCGGCTACGTTAATGAATAAAGGTTTGGAGATGATTGAAGCCAAATGGTTGTTTAACCTGGCTCCCTCTCAAATACAGGTAGCAGTGCACCCGCAAAGCATCATTCACAGTATGGTTCAGTTTGAAGACGGAAGTATAAAAGCGCAAATGGGTTTGCCGGATATGAAACTTCCCATTCAGTATGCCATGGCCTTCCCGCAACGTGTACCCAATGATTTTCCAAGATATGATTTTAAAAAAGTGGGCACCCTTTCGTTTGAAGAACCCGATTTAAAAACTTTTCGCAACCTGGCTTTGTCAACAGATGCTTTATTTAAAGGAGGCAATTTACCCTGTGTGCTCAACGCCGCCAATGAAATTGCAGTGTGGGCTTTTTTAAGAAACCGGGTGGGCTTTTTAGATATGACGGATGTAATTGAAAAAACAATGAACTATGTTCCGTTTATTGAACATCCAACCATTGAAGAATATCTGGAGAGTGATGGAGAGGCCAGGAATTACGCTGCATCATTAATTAAATTATAGCTCTTCCCCCGTTGTAAGGAGACCGTCTTCACAAAAATTTGGCCGCCAACTTGCTTTTTTTCGCTGATATTTGCAAACATTATTAAAAACAAAACAATATCCCATTATGCTGTTAGCTATAAACTGGGCTGAGGTTGGAATAAAAGCTGCACAGTTATTATTAAGTCTTTCCATACTTGTTATACTTCATGAGTTTGGGCATTATATTACAGCCCGCTGGTTTAAATGCCGGGTAGAGAAATTCTATTTATTTTTTGATCCCTGGTTTTCACTCTTTAAAAAGAAAGTTGGCGACACAGAATATGGCGTGGGCTGGTTGCCACTGGGCGGCTATGTAAAAATCAGCGGCATGATTGATGAAAGTATGGACAAAGAAACTTTGAAACTGCCACCTCAACCCTGGGAGTTTAGAAGCAAGCCCGCCTGGCAACGTTTAATTATTATGATTGGTGGTGTTACGGTGAATGTGCTGCTGGCGTTTTTAATTTATGCCATGATTTTATTTGTGTGGGGCGAAGACAGAACACCAATCAACAGTGTAAAAAACGGTATTTGGATTACTGACAGTTTGATGTATGAAGCAGGATTGCGTAATGGAGATAAAATTGTGAGTATACAGGATAAAGCAGTTGCTTATTTTGAAGATGTAAACAAGAATATCCTTACTGCAAAGAAAATGGTGATAGAGCGTGACGGGCAACAAAAAACAATTTCATTTCCAACGGATCTTGTAGGTAAACTGGTAGAAAGTAAAAGGAGAAGAAGGTTGCTTGAAATGCGGGTTACACCCATTATACCTGAGTTTGACAAAAAAGATACCTCGTATGCAAGCCGTTCAGGCTTAAAGAAAGGCGACAAAGTAATAGCAGTTGATTCGACAACAATTACTTATTTCGACGAAATGATTCCGCTGGTTGCCAAAAAGAAAAACAGCACTGTAACATTTACTGTTATGCGTAATGGTGAGCTGTTACCAATTGTCTCCAAAGTGAATCATGACGGAAAGGTAGGTTTGGGAATTGCTTCTGATTCTGTCTATTCCAAAGAAGGGTTGTTTGCAATTGAACATATTTCCTATACTTTTTTACAATCTTTTCCCGCAGGTGTTTCAAAAACATTTGCAAAGCTGGGTGATTATATTGAACAGTTTAAGCTGATCCTTCGCCCTGAAACAGGCGCCTATAAAGGGATAGGCGGTTTTAAATCGATGGGTTCTATTTTTCCTGCAACATGGGACTGGCAAAATTTCTGGAGCATTACCGCTTTCTTCAGCATTGTTCTTGCATTTATGAACCTCCTCCCTATTCCTGCTTTGGATGGTGGCCATGTTTTGTTTACACTAATTGAAATGATCACCGGCCGCAAGCCCAATGAAAAATTTTTAGAGTATGCGCAAATTGTGGGTATGGTCTTACTGCTGGGTCTGATGTTGTATGCCAACGGGAACGATTGGCTTGGATGGAATAAGTAGATGAACCGATAAGTCTAGGGTGCATTTAAAATTGTCGCTTTCTGTTAAGCTGCATTTTTAATCATCTTTACCACCGTGTCCCACTGGCCATTCA
>JAIEQM010000003.1 GCA_019747705.1 Chitinophagaceae bacterium
TAACAAACTCTTTGATGATACTGCCATAAATTTTTTAAACAAAAATAATTAATCTTTAGAACACAACAGCCCTGCCCACCCCCCGAAGGGGGGATTTGAGAAGCCGACTGTAAACTCATCAAGACTAAAAGCAAAAGCAATACTTTTTGTAACACATTCATAAAAAATCATTTCTTCCTGAAGATGAAATTATCTAATGCAAATCCACCCGGCCCCGTAAACACAAACACCAACCCAAGCAAAACAAATAAAAACGGATGCTGGTCATCGTACCACACTTTTCCATGACCCACAAAAAAAGCAATATATGCCAATGTGCCGATCATTAACAAAGCGCCAATCCTTGTAAATAAACCCAGCGCTAACAACAGCCCTGCAACAAACTCTGTTGCTTTACCAACATACGGCAACCATGCAGAACCTTTGAACGGCTCCCACTCAAAATATACTTTCATTTTTTCTGCACTGAAAACTTCCCAGCCATGATACAACATAAAAATTCCAACAACAATACGTATGATGGCGATGCCATTGTGCTGCCAGATGGGTTGAGGTGATAAAAGTTTGTTCATGTTGATTGATTGATAAATTAATTGATGTTATTTCAACGCTTCATCTTTTTCTTTTTCAAGGAACCCTGCACTTTCTCCAAGCCCTGAGGTTTCCCATTGCAGCAAAGCTTCATCAGGCGCTGCTTCAATAGGAACCGTGCCTGACTGAGAAGGCTCATTGTAAGGAACATTGCTGCTGCGGTTATATACACTTATCAAACTCCATCTTGAATGTTCTGATGTATTCGCTTCGCTCCTGTGCAAAATATTGGAATGAAAAAACAAAGCATCACCTGCTTTTAATTCCACATAAATGAGCGGCATGGTTTTCAAAGCTAAATCTACATAGTGTTGTGATGCGCCTACCTGCTCTCCTTAGCCCCCGGCAATCGAAAATCTTTTTTTCATACATTTGATTGTTTTGGTAGTATAATACAGAAGCCGTTATCGCCGCAAATGATCCCGGATTCTGAAATGAAAAAAGTTGTACTACATTTTTTAGGGAGGGTGTTGGCGCATCCTCCTTTTTTGTAATACTTACGAAGAATTATATTTTATATTCATAAGCAAGTAGTTTGGGTTAATTAATAAATCAGTACTTTGTTATTTTCAATTTTAAAATTAAACCGGAACGAAAACTGCAGGGCATCCATCGCCTGTTTCAGTGATTCATTCTGAAATGAACCTGTTAACCGTTCAGCCCGGAGGTTTTTATTCCTGAATTCAAACTCCACATCATACCAGCGTTCCATTTTATGCGCCACATCTTCAAACGTTTCATCCTGGAAACTCAGCATGTTTTTAACCCAGGCGGTTTCTGACACAACATCCGTTCCATTGATATAATTCAATTTCTGAAAGGCAGCTTTGGGAGCTGAAAACATTGGTCGTTTTGAAGAAACTGTTTCAGTTTTTTCTTCATGGGGTGATTTGTAAATTACCAGCTTCTGGTTCGGTTTTAATAAAAAGGCCTTTGAAAATTTGTTTTTCAGAAACACCTGAACGCTGCCGTGTATCAGACTGGTTTCAACTGTTGCATCATCAGGATAGGCTTTTACATTAAACTCCGTACCCAGCACTTTTACATCAATGGTGGAAGTGTGGATGATAAAAGGCCGGGCGGGATTACGAACCACAGTAAAATACCCCTCCCCTGTGAGGTACACCTCCCTGTTACCTGTAGCACCTATTTTTTCATAATTGAGTTTACTGCCTGCATTAAGCCACACTTTGGAACCATCGGGAAGCACCAATTCTGTTCGGGATGCTTTTTTAGTTTCAATTTTTCCCGGAGCTGGTTCTGTTTTTTTTGCAACTGCTGTTACCTTTTCTTTACCGCTTTTCCTGTTTATAAAAACACCGGTAAAAACAATAAGAATAACCACAATAGCTGCTGAAGAAAGCAAAAGATATTTCTTTCGGGATATAAAAGGCGAAGGGTGAAACTCCTGTTCCTGTTTCTCACTTACAGGGTTGCCGGGCAATATGCCCATTTTTTCCATCTTTTTATAATGAAGGTGATAGGTAGCCTCAAGATAATCATTATCCATTTCAGAGCCGGACTCCCAAAGTTGCTGCAATACCTGGTGCTCATCCTGAATATGAGGGTGCCCCTGAATTAACTGGTTAAGCTCAATCAATTCTTCCCGGCTTGCCTCGCCGGTTAATTTTCTTGCAATAAGATTCCAGATTTTTTCCCTGCTCATAAGCGTTACAAATGAAAGGAGTAAGAAAACATAAAAATCCCCTAAAGCCGCTTTAGCTTTTTTTTCGGATCAGCATACCAATGGCGGCAGCAATTTTTTTAAGAGCGATTGCAAGCTGATGATCTACCGTTTTAACGGATATATTAAGGAGGGATGCAATTTCTTTATACCGCATTTTATCTTCCTTGGCCAGTTTAAAAATGAGCCTGGCACGTGGTGGCAATTGCTCAATAGCTCTTTCAATTGAATGCAGGGTTTCACCGGAAAGCAACTGCTGCTCCGGGTTTAAATAAAACGAATCCAGTTCTATACTCAGATCATCAATGGAAACAGGTGTATTCTTTCGCTGTTGTTTGAGCTTGCGGACAGAATTATTTTTTACTGCAATAAATAAATATAAACGGAGGTCTTCAATTGCTTCTGCCTCCTTCCGGTTATTCCAAAGTTGTATAAAAAAAATATCTGATACAATTTCTTCAGCCAACTCCCTTGAATGTACTATAGAAAGTGAAAAACGTGTGAGCGATGAAAAAAGCATAAAGAAAATTTCTTTATACGCCGACTCCTCCTCATATACTGCCAGCCTTCGCTGCAGTTCGGCCAACTTTCCATATAGATTGTTTTCAGGCAATTGTATCAATAGTAAAATTCAAGTTAGCAGCATTTTTTTGAAATTGCAAAATTGATTTCAGGGTCATGGAAAAAACAAGGCACTCTCTCTTCCAGTATCATTCATCAAACCTGCTGTTTCAGGCACTGGCTAACTGCTGCGTTCTGACAGGCATCACTGCAAATCTTGATCTCCCTCATAATTTCCAGATTCCGGCATCGGTAGTTTTAACTTTCAAACAATACCATGCTGGGCGTTTTAAATAAAGAGGAGATAGAAGATTTGCTTACCAATGGCAGTTTAGGCCGTATCGGCTGCAGCAGCAAAAGAACAACCTATATCGTTCCTGTTAATTATGTATATGATGGTAAAGCCGTTATTGCCCATTCGGTAGAAGGCAGTAAAATTTTTATGATGCGTGAAAACCCCAATGTTTGTTTTGAGGTGGAAGAAATCGTTAACAATCAAAACTGGAAAAGCGTAATTGCCTGGGGCACGTACCATGAAATTACAGATGAGCACGAACGCTATGAAGCCATGAAATTGTTTGTAAACAGGATAATGAAATTAAAAGTAAGTACCACAGCACATCCGCCTGAACTAAGTGAAGAACGACTCAATCAACGCAGCAACAGTGTGCGGGCAGTTATCTACCGCATCATCCTGCATGAAAAAACCGGCCGGTTTGAACAAGAATCACAGGCCAGCCCAATAACCAATTAAAATGATAAGCATGGAAGACACATTTGCAAAAGTGGAAGAACTGGTGGGTAATTTAAAAGAATATGCCGCCAACAGGGCTGATGAAGTAAAGCTGAACACGGCTGAAAAAACAGCTAAACTTATGTCTTACCTTATTGCTATCACCATCATAACAGCAATGGTTTTGTTTTTTATTCTTTTTATGGCACTGGCACTGTCAGTGTATCTTGGTCAACTGCTTGGTGGTTTGCAATGGGGCTTGCTCATAACAGGAGGTCTGCTCCTGCTGTTAATTTTTTTACTATGGGTTTTACGGGCACGTGTGTTGCAATATCCCATCATGAATGCACTGCTGCGGCAATTATATAACCAACAAGATGAGGAAGATGAACAAGATTGAATCAAATAAACATCTGAATGCTGAAAAAAAGCGTATAAAAAAAAGGCAGAAAGAACTGGAATCTGTCATTCATGCCAACTGGATTGAACTCAAACAAAATCTCCAACCCAAAAACCTGGCAGGAGAAATTTTTTCAAAAACATTTTCGTCAAACAATAATACCCATTCCGGTTCATTGGCAGATACCATCAGTGAATTTGCAGCCATCCTCACCAAAGCTGCTGTTTTAAAAGCACAGGAAAAAATGAGCGACTGGCTCCGCAAGAAATAAAAAAAATATTTGACCTCACTCACCGCTTTCATTGACAACTGTCATTGAAAACCCTTTTGTTTCATACATAACTTTAAGCCGTTAACAATATTGTTCACCAAACAAAAAGGAGTTGTATATGTCAGCAAAAACAATTCAAAGAGCAGGCATGCTGCCCATGATGTTTGATGATTTTTTCAAACCCTGGAATGAATGGTTTGATAATGGCAGCGCCCCCTTTAACCGTATGCTTACTGTACCCGCAGTAAATGTGAGTGAAGACAAGGATAATTTTAAAGTTACACTGGCAGTACCCGGCATGAAGAAAGAAGACTTTGACATCCGTATGGATGGCAATATGCTTACCATCAGCTGCGAAAAAGAAGAGAACAAAGAAGAAAAAGAAAAAACCTTTAACCGTAAAGAGTACAACTATTCTTCTTTCAGCCGCAGTTTTACTTTGCCTGATGAAGTGGTAAAAGAAAAAATTGATGCCGTGTATGAAAATGGTGAACTGCACCTGCTGTTACCCAAAACTGAAAAAGCAAAAGTGATGCCCGCAGGTAAACACATACCTGTTAAGTAAAAGGCTGGTGATTGATGATGAAAGGCCCCGCTCTGTGGCGGGGCTTTTTTGTGTGGCTTCATCATACATGAGGCTAATCATCGCCTTTATTGACAGTCATCATCCATGCCAATTCATCTCCCATTTATTTTGCAGACGTTTATGAATACAACAACCAGCCAAACACATTGCTATCATTGCGGGGAAGAAATTATTTCGTCTGTACACTTTGATGAAAAGGAATTTTGCTGCCAGGGATGCAAATCTGTTTACAGCATCCTCAGAAAAAATGATTTGTGTGAATATTACAAACTCAACAATTCCCCGGGCGCTTCACTTCAAAAAGAAATACGTTCTGATAAATTTTTGTTTTTAGATGATGAGGGTATCCGTCAAAAGCTAATTCAGTTTGAAAACAGTAACCAAACCCATATTACTTTTTACCTGCCGCAGATGCATTGCTCTTCCTGTTTGTACCTGCTGGAAAATTTACACCGCATCAACCCAAACATCATTTCATCAAGAGTAAATTTTCCCGGCAAAGAAGTAACTATCATTTTCAATCACGGGGAACTTTCGTTAAGCAAACTGGCAGCCTTATTAAGCTCCGTTGGCTATGAGCCTTATATCAGCCTGCACGATCTGCAAAATAAAAAACCGCCTTACCCAAAATCCATGATCTATCAGTTAGGTGTAGCCGGTTTTTGTTTTGCCAATATTATGCTGCTGAGCTTTCCTGAATATCTCGGTTTTGATGGTGATGAAAAAGCATTGCAATCTGTTTTCCGCATGTTCAATATTGCACTGGCATTACCGGTATTGCTTTACAGCGCCCAACCATTTTTTGAAAGTGCATGGAAAGGTTTAAGAAACCGTTTCTTAAATATTGATGCGCCGGTGGCGCTTGCCATTCTTATTACTTTTTTCAGAAGTTTGTATGAAGTGTATGCCGGCATCAGCGCCGGGTATTTTGACAGCATGACGGGGATTGTATTTTTCATGCTGGTGGGCCGTGTGCTGCAGAACAAAACCTATCAGCAACTGTCATTTGAACGGGATTATACTTCTTACTTTCCTGTTGCTGTAACCGTGCTGAAGAATGATACAGAACAACCAACCGCCTTACCGGAACTGAAAGTGAACGATACCCTGCTCATTCATCATGATGAAATTATTCCGGCAGATGGTATTCTTACAAGAGGCAAAGCGTTCATTGATTACAGTTTTGTTACCGGCGAATCCGTACCTGTTGCTAAAGAGATTGGAGAAATTATTTATGCAGGCGGCCGTCAAACAGGAAGCAATATTGAACTGCTTACTATTAAAGAAGTAACACAAAGCTACCTTACACAATTATGGAATAAAGACAACCGGAACAATGCAGCAGCAAATCAATCATCCTTTGTACATGCACTCAGCCGTTGGTTTACATGGATGGTGCTGGCCCTGGCAGCAGCAGGCGCCTGGTACTGGAGTTATTATGACAGTGCTAAAGCATGGAATGTTATTACCACGGTGTTGATTGTTGCCTGCCCCTGTGCGTTGTTGCTGAGCAACAGTTTTACCAATGGAAATATTTTACGACTGCTGGGCAGATATAAATTTTATCTGCGCAATGCACAGGTAATTGAAGATTTAGCAGCCGTGGATCATATTGTGTTTGATAAAACAGGAACGCTTACAAGTACAGCCGAACAGGATATTGAATTTGAAGGTGATGGTTTAACCAAAGAACAAGAGCAACTCATCAGTGCACTGGCAGCACAATCAACACACCCGCTAAGCAGGGCGCTGGTACAGCAACCGGGGAAAACAAAAAACATTACTGTATCAACTTTTAAAGAAACACCCGGACGGGGTATTGAAGGAGTTATACGGGGTAATAAGATTGTGTTAGGCTCCTCTCCTATTGCACAGCAAGATCAGGAGGATAACAGAACCAAAGTGCACGTGGTTATCAACAATGAATACCTTGGCTATTTTGTATTCCGCAATCATTACAGGCATCAACTGCAACCACTCATCAACACGCTGAAAAAAGATTTTCAGCTTTCTGTTATCAGCGGCGACAGTGATGCTGAACTCCCGCACCTGCGGAAATTATTTGGCACCGGTGCCACTTTATTATTTCAACAGCAACCGCATCAAAAACTCAATTACATCCGTCAACTGCAGCAACAGCATAACGTTTTAATGATTGGTGATGGTTTAAATGATGCAGGCGCTTTGCAGCAAAGTAATGTGGGTATTGCCATTACAGAAGATACCAACAATTTTACGCCTGCCAGTGATGCAGTGCTTGATGCAAAAAGTTTACACCTGCTGCCTGCATTTATTCAGCTCTGCCGTGCCAATAAACAAATTATTATGGCTGCATTTATTTTATCCATTGTTTATAATGTGGCGGGATTGTTCTTTGCATTGCAGGGTATTTTATCCCCGCTGGTGGCGGCTATACTAATGCCATCCAGTTCCATCAGTATTTTACTGGTAACGTTTGGATGCAGCGGGTTGATGGCAAGATGGTTGTTACCAAAAAGTAAAGAAGTAAGCTGAGGAGACGTTTTCTTTCTCATTTTCTTCTTTCTCATTTTCCACCTCATCCCCGTCCGACCGTGTCATCCGGGCGGGCTCTATCTCCTTCTCCACCTCATCCGCCTTCGGCACCTTCTCCAAAAGGAGAAGGGAAATGGAAATGAAATATTATTTAAGGAGCAGTGCTGAAAACCTTTTCCAAACTTTTTGTTCTACCACATCAGCAATAAATCTTTACTCAACACATTGTATAAAGTTTGAAATTAAATATAATCGTTGAAAAGTTAGGGCTGTGCAAGGTTCCTCTCCTTTTGAAGGAGAGGTTAGGTGAGGTGCTCCACCTCATCCCCGTCCGACCGTGTCATCCGGGCGGGCTATAGCTCCTTCTCCACCTCATCCGCCTTCGGCACCTTCTCCAAAAGGAGAAGGGAAATGGAAATGAAATATTATTTAAGGA
>JAIEQM010000091.1 GCA_019747705.1 Chitinophagaceae bacterium
TAAATTAGATTGGCGGGGGTGTGGCATAATATTTTTTCTCAAAGTTACTCTTAGCACCTCAAAAGATTAATTAGCCGTTTTGACTGTAATTATATTTTATAGTGCCCCCCGTAGGTAATATTACCTGTTTTAAAAGTCCATTTTTTGCATAACCCGGCTTAGGGTTTATATAAGGCTCCGGAGCTCCGTCCCGTAAAAAACAAACACCTTTACCCTGATTAAAATTGAGCTCGGATGCGTCAATATTAATCCTGCCGGACACTTTTTTGTTAAACCAAAGCACATTGATTTCATCCGTAAATCCTTTTGTATTAAACCCATTGTAGTACCCCCAGTTATCTTTTAAAAAAGTAAAGTAAGGAGGCACCACATCATCGTCAGCTCCTGAGCCAGTATAATAATCAAATTTACAGGCGGGAGCTTCTTCTTTTAAATCCACACCGTATTGCTGCAGAGATACAAGACATAATCTGGATGCTCTTCTTTGTTCTTCTGTTACCGGTGTACCTGTTCTTCTCAAAATAAAATAGCTTGTATTCAATTTGTATTTGGTTAAAAACCTTGAATTGTATCTTACATCAATAAACTGCAAAGGTTTTCCGGAATAATCCAGCCTGTTACTGCCATAAACAAAATCCACCCTGTGTCCGTCTGGCATCACAATAGAACTTATTTCCTGCGTGTAAGCATAAGCCCGCTTACGGTTTACAACTACATAGTTCTTTTTACCATTGATATAAGTAACATCATCTCCTGATAAATTATTGATTAGGACTTCCTCATACGTAAATGTTATTTTTCGCAAGGTTAAAGGATCTTCCACCTCTGTTAAATGCCAACTGTTAACAACCCAGGGTCTGTGAGATGTCTGATTCGGATCATGAAAAGAGGTTTGATAATAAACTTTGTTATTTTTAAACTTGGGCTGCTCCATCACATGCGAAAAACTTTTGTCGCAATATTTTGTTTTAAGGATTTTACCAATACCGAGTGTTTCAAACTTATACTTCAGCCCGTCCACGTCTTGTATGGTAAATGAACGTATCGTGGTGCGTACAGGCTGCCCTGAGGAGGTAATATTTGTATTATACTGAAATGAAATGGTTATTTTTTCATCATTGAGTGCCACACCTCTGTCAACTCCATTGGTATCGATCACAAAAACACCTGACTTACCGTTAAACTGGAAAAAGAAATAATCCATTTGCTTATCTTCTGCCACATCATTACGCTGATTATATTGTTGATTCTTGTTTCTGTATAGAGGATACTTTGTTAGATTATTGGGATAACCAAGACCTGCCGAATTTTGCGAATAGAGATACCCTGCAGGATAACGGCTGATATCTTCAGGTGTGCCATTCCCATTATAAGCCACCTGGTCGTCTGGTTCACCTACTTGCATACGGGTAATCACTCCGCCAGAAATCAAATTCCATCCCTGACCTGTACTTGAAGCTACTTCGCTCACTTTTAAACCATTGCCTGAATTATACATCAGTAAAACAAATGATTTTAAATTGCTTTTGTCATCCTGCCAGTTGAATATCGGTATTGAATAATTTCCGCTTCCTGTTTGAAGCTGCACCTGTGCTTGAACATTACAATTAACAATTACCGCAAGCAATAAAATTGATGTGATTCTTGAAAGCATAAATCTCATTTTATACGTTTAAACTATTTCTGAAAATTTGTTCAATTAAAAATGGTATCCTACACGGAACAGTATCTGTTGCCGTTGCGGCACCTGGTACCTGGCTAAAAAATCCCACAAAACTTGTATTCTCGATTTTTTGAAGAACTTATTGTTTATGTTAAATGATTTTGTTGCCCCCAGCAACCCGCTTGTAGTCCATCCATTAGGCAAATTCACAGAATACTGATTTAAGGCAGGCAATTGATAGTTATATTCAAAGCCACCCGTAACAAAAAAATTACCTTTCACTTTGAAATCAATAAAAGAACGGAGGCCTATACCTTCTCCTGTAATTCGTATGTTATTGATACTTTCTCCTAATCCAAGTTTATAAGCAGCCCCAAACCCAGCAATACTTTTTTTGCTGAAACGGTAGCCAACTGAAAATGCCAGGTCGCTGGTTACAGGATAGTAACTTGTACTCCTGTGCGTTTGTATATTGGTTCCAAATTCTAAACGTTGTATAAATTTTTTTGTACGCTCTGTATTAGGTTCATAGTTGGGCGCTTCAATTGTTTCATCCTTCCCCTTTAGTTGACCTAATAAATTATATGATAGGTATATACGTTTAAGTCGCCCATTTTTATTTTCGGCAAAAAATTGGCTCGATAAAACAGCGATTTGTGATTTCCATCGTCTAATAGTAAATACATTAACAATGAGCTTTAAAATTATAAATAACGGCATCTTAAAAACATCACGAGTGATTTTTTTTGGAATACCTAAGCGTATATACCTAAAAAGTTATTGTTTTATAATAACTCTGTTAGTAGCCTCGTGAAACGGGAATCATGAAATCCCAAAAGCGTTCCTTAGCGAATACACTCCTTCGCTAGCAAAGGCAATTGTGTTATAAAATGTCTTTTTCATTTATTTCTTAATCTACATGGTTGCTTGAAAATTGTAACTTTACTCCTTCTCTACGAAACTGTTCATAAGTTGTTAAATGTGGGTGGCGGGTAGCGCTGAAATGATGACAGCTTCGTTACTTTACATACACAAAGGCACAGCATTTGATGCCCATGAACAGATTAATTTAAAAGATATGAAAGCAAAACACATTCTACTCGTAATCCTTATCAGTGCCGTTACAGGTGTTGGCAGTGCGTACCTGTATGGAAAATTCAATAACAGATCCGTTATTGCCAGCCAGGCACAGGTGCCGGTAAACTATGCCGGTTTGTTTGATGGCGGCGGCACACCCGGCCCCGTTGATTTTGAAGGGGCGGCTGCAAGCGCTACCCCGGCGGTTGTGCATATTAAAACAAAAACCAACCCGCAGCAAACCAACAACACCCAAAAAAGACGCAGCCCGTTTGGTGATTTGTTTGGCGATGATTTCTTTGATGATTTCTTTGGTGGCCGTGGTAACAACCTCCCGCAGATGGCCAGTGGCAGCGGCGTGTTTATTTCGGCGGATGGTTATATTGTAACCAACAACCATGTAATTGATGGCGCCGATGAATTAACGGTAACGCTGAGCAATAAAAAACAATACAAAGCAAAATTAATTGCAACAGATGCCAATACTGACCTGGCGGTAATAAAAATTGAAGGCACTGGTTATCCTTACCTGCTTTTCGGAAATTCTGATGAAGTAAAAGTGGGTCAATGGGTACTGGCAGTAGGTTATCCGCTTACACTTGAAACAACTGTAACTGCCGGTATCATCAGCGCCAAGTACCGTTACCTGGGTGTGAACCAGCGCAAGGCTAAACCCGGCGCCAACACCGTTGAAAGCTTTTTACAAACGGATGCAGCAGTAAACCAGGGCAACAGTGGCGGTGCGTTGATCAACACAAGTGGTCAGCTCATTGGTATTAATGCAGCCATTGCATCACCCACCGGTTCCTATGCAGGTTATTCTTACGCTATTCCGGTAAACATTGTAAAGAAAGTGGTGGATGATTTAATTAAGTTTGGTACGGTACAAAGAGCTTATTTAGGTATTACGTCTGCTAGAAACACTGATGAAAGCACTGATGGTAATGTACAGGATGGGGATGGTGTAGTAATAGGGGACGTGATGCCAAAAAGCGCTGCCCAAGAAGGCGGTTTGAAAAAAGGTGATAAGATTGTGAAGCTGGATAACAAACTGGTAAGCACCTGGACAGAGTTAACAGGAACTGTTGCCAGCTACCGCCCCGGGCAAAAAATAACTGTTACTTACATCCGTGGAGGTAAAGAACAAACTACTACGCTTACATTAAAGAACAGCGCCGGCAATACAGATGTTGTAAAAACATCTGCTTTAGATAAACTGGGCGCTGAGTTTGCAACATTAGATGCTAAAAAAGCAAAAGAGTATGGTGTGGATGGTGGTGTGGTAATTAACGCCATCAGCGATGGATTGATTGCTGAGCAAACTACTTTGAAAAAAGGATTTATCATTATCCGTGCAGGAGGAAAAGCCATCAAATCTGTTGATGAATTAAAAAACGCTATTGAAAGCGCAGGCAGCAGCATTATTATAGAAGGCATTTACCCTGGCTATGAAGGTGTATATACTTATGCTATTAATGATTTAAACAGAAACGAACCATAGTTGAGAGATAGTTATCAAAATAAAAGAGGCTGTCTCAAAAGTCTGAGACAGCCTCTTTTTATTCGGTAAGGTGATGGAGAAAGTTTTCGTTTATGCGATTCTCAAAGCCTTCATTTTACTTTTAAGACAGCCTCTTTTTTATTTGTGCAAAACAAGATAGCCCCACGGGGCAATTATAAACTGTTCTGCAATACTTTGTTCCTTTTTAGAAAACAAATCAGTAAACGATCCCTGTATTCGTTTATCACTGATATAAAATTTTAATTCCTGATTACTGAAATTAAGGATGGTGATAGCTTCCCTTGTTCCTGCTTTACGTACAAAAGAAAATAAATTTTCAAGTTCAGTGGTTGCAATATGCCAGGTAATTACATTTCTGCTGGCGGCTTTCATAGCAGGATGCTGTTTCCGGAATTCCAGCAAGGTTTTATAAAATGTATGCAGTTGGGGTTGGGGTTGGGCTGTCCATTCAATTTCATCTTTATCAAAAAATTGCAGGCGTTTTTCATTGGGGAGTTCCTGCCCGCTGTAAATTAAAGGTATCCCATCCCACATGCAGGAGAACACCGCAAAGGCAATAGCGGCATCACCATATTTTTCATACTCCGTTCCGTTCCAGCTATTTTCATCATGATTGCTGGTAAAGAAAGAACGGATATGACTGTAAGGTTGTTTGTATTGATAGCCGGTTAACGCATCATCTAAAGAACTAAGTTTCCATTTCTTTTTATAAAACTCTTCGCTCACGTGCATCCAGTGCCAGCTGTAACTCACATCAAAAGCTCTGGCATAAGGTTCATCATTCCACTGATCAAACTCACCCAGCCAGAACAGTGGACGGATAGCATCCAGTTCTTTTCTTGCCTGCAACCAAAAATCAAGCGGCACCAGCATGGCCATATCACAACGGAAACCATCAATGCCGCAATCATTTACCCAAAATTTCATCGCATCAATCATGGCCAGGCGCATATCCCTGTTATTGAAATTGAGATGAATGACATCTTCCCAATTTTCAACGGGCGGTTTAAACGAACCATCTGAATTAAGATTATAATAACCAGGATGTGAAATGGTCCATTCATGATCCCATCCTGTGTGGTTGGCCACCCAGTCAATAATCACTTTCATACCTAGTGCATGAATTTGCTGCACTAATTCTTTAAACTCATCAATGGTTCCAAACTCAGGATTGGTTTGTACATAGCTGGAGCAGGCATAGTAACTGCCCAGCGTTCCTTTCCTGTTTTTTATGGAAATAGGGGTGATGGGCATGAACCAGATAATTTCAACACCCATGTCTCTCAGACGTGGTAAATGATGAGCAAATGCTTTAAACGTTCCCTCTTTGGTATATTGCCTGAGGTTTACTTCATAAATGTTGGTGGTGGCAACCCAATCAGGTACAAGCGCATCAGTAAGCATAAGAGTAAGTAATTGGGGCAATGATACGAAGCAAAGGGCTAACAGATATTATTCTTATACAGGCACAAACTTTTACCTTTGCGCTTTGTTACACTCGTATGAAGAAATTTGATGTTCCCAATATTTACAGGAGTTCATTATTAACTGCCATAAAAAATAAGAGAAAGCAGGAAGATAAGCTGAAGAAAGATTTTACACCCACGCTCCTCGATCTTGGAAAAATCCGGTTTTACATAGCCCGTCATTTTGGTTTTTGCTATGGTGTGGAAAATGCCATTGAAATTTCATTCCGTACCATTGAACAAAACCCCGGCAAGCGCATTTTTCTTTTGAGTGAAATGATTCATAACCCGCAGGTAAATGCCACACTCAAAGAAAAAGGCGTTTTGTTTTTACAGGATACTTATGGAAAACAAATGATTCCCTTTGAAGAAATTACAAAAGATGATGTGGTGATTATCCCCGCTTTTGGCGCCACACTTGAAATTGAGCAGATGCTTCATGAAAAAGGAATTGCCACTGAACAATACAATACTACCTGCCCCTTTGTAGAAAAAGTTTGGAACCGCAGTGAACAAATTGCTCAGAAAGGATATTCTATTGTGATTCATGGCAAACCAAAGCATGAAGAAACAAGGGCAACTTTTTCGCACGCCAGCTCACATATTGCATCTGTAATTGTTAATGATATGAAAGATGCGGTTGAGCTGGGCAAATACATCACCGGTGAAAAATCTGCTGCCCGGTTTTATGAGGAATTCAAAGGATTGTATTCAGATGGTTTTGATATTGAAAATGATTTGCAACGTTTTGGTGTGGTAAATCAAACCACACAATTAGCAAGTGATACGCAGGCCATTGCAGAATACCTGAAACAATTAGTAATGGAGCATTATGGTTTGAATGAATCCACAATTGGTGAACGTTTTGCAGATACAAGAGATACTTTGTGCTATGCCACCAATGATAATCAAACAGCCGTGGCCGGTTTGCTGGAAACAGTGGCTGCTCTGGCCATTGTAGTTGGAGGTTACAACAGCAGCAACACAACGCATTTGGTTGAATTGTGTGAAGAAAAACTCCCCACTTATTTTATAAATGGCACTGATAAAATTTTATCAGCCACTGAAATCATGCACTTTAACTTTCATAACAAACAGGAATATATTACCAAAGATTTTCTTCCCTCAGCAGAGCCTGTAAAAATTTTAATTACCAGCGGCGCTTCCTGCCCTGATAGCCTGGTGGAAGATGTGATGGAAAAAATTTGTGATCTCAGGGGCATTAAAACAGAATGGGAGCAATTAGTAAATCAGTATAGTTAATCTTTGAGGTATTTGATTACATCATGATTCAATGCACCATGTAAAATTTCTTTCTTGCTCTTTTTATTACCTGCAAAGTTTCATCACAAGGTCTTGTGCTTTCTGGAGCTGTTCTTCAGGACTAAGATTGGTATTGTCAATCAATATTGCATCATCTGCTCTTATAAGCGGGCTTACCTCCCTGTGAGAGTCAATATAGTCCCGAAGTTCCAGGTTATGTTTCACTTCATCAATCGTAACATTGGGATTCCTGGCATACATTTCTTTAAACCGCCGTTCCACTCTCACCGCATTATCAGCAGTCATAAATATTTTGAGTTCGGCGTTGGGAAACACAGTAGTGCCAATATCACGCCCATCCATTACAATTCCTTTTTTGGCGCCCATCATTTGTTGTTGTTTAACCGCAAACGCCCGCACCTCCTTTACAGCAGCAACCTCACTCACTTTTTCTGCCACTACCAAATCACGGATTACAAATTCCACATTCTCTCCATTCAAATACATTTCAGAATCACCTGTTGCTATATTAGTATTGAATTCCAGCGAAATATTTTCAAGTGCGGCAACTACTTCTTTTGTATCCGTCCAGTCAATATGGTTCCTCAGAAAAAATAAAGTAATGGTCCTGTACATGGCGCCACTGTCAATATAAACATAATTCAACTCCTTCGCCAGTTGTTTGGCAAGTGTGCTTTTACCGCAGGAAGAATATCCGTCAATTGCTATAGTAATTTTTTTCATCATTCAAAATTCCTCCTGCAAAGTAAAAAGTCTTCCGGTGATACCGGAAGACTTTTTTTATTGTGCGCCATGCATGCCATTGTTCTTTAAAGTTAAAGTCTTGAACAGGCCATCTAACGGGAACTGTTAATC
>JAIEQM010000136.1 GCA_019747705.1 Chitinophagaceae bacterium
TTAACAGTTCCCGTTAGATGGCCTGTTCAAGACTTTAACTTTAAAGAACAATGGCATGCATGGCGCACATTAAAAAAACCTGTTTGATTGAAACAGGTTTTTTTATGCAGGTTATACCATTTGGACATTTAAAGCAGTCTAAAATCTAAAATGACAATTTTATTGTCATTTCGCTCTGTGTTCTCTTCTTCCTCTGCCTGCCCGTATGAATACATTCAGGCGGGTGTGAGCAAAAATGTTAGCGCACAGAGCTAATGGAGCACACAGAGGTTAAACGCTTCGCATTAGTATAAATTAAAAGTATATATACGGTATTATACCGCTTACAATTATTATTTAGTCCATAGCCTCCTTTTGTGCGGCATTATATGTTTATAAATTTTAATGTGTCTTTTATTGGACTATACTCTATTGAATATTGGTATTATAACAGAACCTGTACAATTTAAAGGCAAAAGTCTGCGTTAACTGTCACGTGAAAATCCAACTCCTTTTCATATTCATTTGTTTTTCGGCATTGAAATGCTTTGCACAAAACAATCCTGCTGATACAACCATTACTTTAAAAAACTTCAATCATGTATCTGAAAAATTGAAACTGTATCCCAATCCTGCTGTAAGTTGGCTCTTTGTTAATCATCCTTTGTCAAAAGAGAAAAACACTCAGATAAGAGTTTATGATTTTAACGGCGTTCTGCTCATGACTGTTTATGTAAAACCTGATACAGAGCAAACCATCATTAATACAGGGCGTTTAAACCCGGGCAACTACTTACTCAATTATTCCAACGGGAAAGAAACAGGGACAATTAAATTTAAAAAAGAGTAAATGATTATTGTGTCATCTCTTTAATTGCTTTATAATATTATAATAAAATCGTTCCAGAAGCCGCATATTATCTGTTACAATATCAGCCTGGGCCAGCAACCCGCTTTTAAACTGTAATGATTTTTGATAGTTGGTTACTAATCCATTGGATAAAATTACTTTGGCAAGAAAGCCACTATCTGAAGGGGTTTCGCTGATAAACTCAATTTTGCCGGTTACTGAACCAAATTGTTCATAAGGATACGCCTGAAATTTTAAAAATACCTCCTGCCCCTTTTTTATTTTCCCGAAATTATATTGAGGTATCAGCATTTCTGCAAAACAGGAACTGTTACCCGGTTGTACATAAAAAAGCAATTGCCCGTTTTTTACTTGCTGATTTTCCTGAAAGAAGCTGGTATAAAATACTTTGCCGGATACGGGAGCTTTTAAAATATATTTTAACTCCCACTGCTGTAACTGGTTATTAAATGTTTGTAATGCCTGTATGAAATTATTTTTTTGAATGAGTACCTGATTTTCCAATTCAGCAATTTCTTTTCGTTTTTCATTTTGCTGCGATTCATTAGTTACGATGGAACTCTTGATTTGGGGCAGCGTTAATTGCCGGGCAATTAATTTACTCTTTTCATTCCTGTAATCTAATGGCGAAATTACTTTTTCTTTTAAAAGTGTTTCATTGGCACTAAGTGTTTCATTACTCAGTTGAACATCCTCTTGCAATAATTCTTTTTGCTCGTTAAGTATTACGAGCAAACGTTGAATATTGCCCATATCTGTTTGCAGCATGGTTCGTTTACGCAGATAGAACCCATTGCTGATGTAATCTCTGAAAGAAATAAATGATTGCATAAATGTTTGAAACGGTTGTTGCAATTCACCTAACTCATTTAAATACTGCTGCCGGGCATAATCCGGAAAATAGTTTACAATTTCATTAGTACTGTTTTCACTAATGAGTGATGCAATTGTATCAGTTTGCCTTTTAATTTGAAAAACAGCAGTTGGCTTTGCAACACTTTCCATATAACCAAGTACCGTGCCTGCTGCAACACTATCGCCATTTTTTATAAATAAGGATTGCAGCTTGCCTTCTGTTTTTGTAACCACTTCTTTAGGGGCATTAATACTGTTGAGCCTTGCTTTGGCGCTTACCAGGTCAGGGTATTGAATAAACCAGCAAACGATTGCCAGTGCCGATAATAAAAGCAGAAAGTACATAGTACCCCACCGCACAAAAAGCGGCGGCCGTGCAGATATGATTTGCTCAATTTCATTATGCTGCTCTGCAAATGAATTTTTCAGGGTAGCAGGCTTTTGCCCCTGCCCATTGAGTGAAAAAACCGCTGCTTTATTTTCATCAGTTGCCAAGTTCTAATTGATTTTTTAGCCCCTAAATCCCCTAAAGGGGACTTCAGAGTCTTTATGTAATTAATTTCCCAACTCAAGCTGGTTTTTTACCAACTCATAATATTTTCCCCGTTTATAAGAAAGCTGTTCATGTGTACCTTCCTCCACTATTTCTCCTTCGTGCAGAACCACAATTTTATCAGCATTTTTAACTGTGCTTAAGCGGTGTGCTACCACCACTACTGTTTTATTTTTAAAAAAGGATTGCAGGTTTTCCAAAATCACTTTTTCGTTATTTGCATCTAATGAATTGGTAGCTTCATCAAAAAAGATAAACTCCGGGTTTTTATACACTGCCCTTGCTATAGCGATCCGTTGCTTTTGGCCACCACTGATGCCGCTGCCTTCTGCACCCAGTTTGGTATAAAATCCCAATGGCAATGATTCGATATACTGTAAGATATTCGCTGTTTTGCAGGCTGTAATTAATTGCTCCTGGTTAATGTGGTCATCCGTTACTGTAATGTTTTTACGGATATTGTCGTTAAAAATAAAACTGTCCTGCATTACTGTACCGCATACACTCCGCCAAAATTTAGGACTGATGGTTTTAAAGTTAGCTGCTCCTAAATGTATATCACCCTTATATGATTCATAGAAGCGTAACAATAATTTTAAAAGTGTTGTTTTACCACTCCCACTCATTCCTACAATAGCGGTGGTTTTATTTTGGGGGATTACAAGGTTGATGTTATTTAATACAGGTTCGTTTCCTGCACCTGGATAAGTAAAGAAAAGATTTTTAATATAAATACTATGATCATTCGGTAACGAACGCTGATACATTTTTTGTAAAGCCTCTTCATCTTCCAAAGCATGTATATCATTTAACCGTTCTAAAGAAATTTTTGCATCCTGCGCCTGCTGTGTAAAACCAATCAGTTGCTCAACAGGGCTGTTAAGCTGGCCAATGATGTATTGTATTGCCAGCATTACTCCAATTGTTAACTGCCCTTCAATTACTAATTTGGCCACAATAAATGTGATGAGGATATTCTTCCCCTGGTTAATAAAAAAAGCCCCCATTTCCTGGTACTGGCTTAAACTCAACCGTTTAAAATTTAACTGAAACAAACCTGCCTGCAACCCTTCCCATGCCCAGCGAAAAGTATTTTCTGCATTGTTTAATTTAATTTCCTGCATGCCATACACCAATTGCATGGTGGCATTGTTTTCACGGGAGGCAATGGCAAATCGTTTATTCTCTAACTGCCTCCTGTACTTTAAAAAAAAGCTGATCCATAAAAGATAGAGTGTACTGCCTGCTGCAAAAATTAAAAAAACAGTGACACTGTAACTTAACAGTACAACTGAAAACAGTAAAAGGCTTACAAGAGAAAAAAGGGTATTCAATGCTGTTCCTGTTAAAAAGGTTTCAATACGCTGGTGGTCGCCAATACGCTGAATGATATCGCCGGGATGTTTGGTTTCAAAAAAATGAACGGGCAACCGCAACAGTTTGGCCCAGAAACCTGAAAGCAATGAAATATTAATACGTGTACTGATGTGGAGTAATATGCGGCTCCGTATAAACTCAACTGCTGTTTGAGAAAACAACAGCATGAGTTGTGCTGCCAGCACTATTTGTATAAAGTTGATATTACGGGTATTAATACCGGTATCAACAATACTTTGCGTGAGGTAAGGAAAAATTAATTGTAGCAAACTGCCAATAAGCAAACCCAGTGCAATTTGAAAAAAATAAGCTTTGTGTTGTGTAATATAGCCCAGCAAAGACCCCCAACCCATGCTTTGTTTTTGCTGAAACCCATTGCCGGTAAAATCAAGCTCTTTGAATTGTGGTGTTGTTTCCAGCAATAATGCTATTCCCTTTTCCTGCCCATTTTCATGTGTACCAACCCAGCGCTGAAGAAATTCTTCTTTAGTGTAGGTAACAAAGCCTTTTGCAGGGTCAGCAACTTTTAATTTTTTTTGATTGGATGAAGGGGTGAGTACTACAAAATGATATTGCTCCCAATGAAGTATAGCAGGTAAAGGCGCATCGTTTACAAGTTGCTCAAAACTAAGTTTAGTGCCCACTGTCTTAAAACCTATGCTTTCCGCAGCATCTGCCAAGCCCAATAGCGAAGAACCGTCTTTTCCATATTCTGTTTTTATACGCAGGTATTCTAAGGGTACGGAGCGGCCATAGTATTTTGCCACCATTCGAAGGCAGGTGGGGCCGCAGTCCATGGCATCAAGTTGTTTGTAAAGAGGGAACTTATTAAACATTTTTATTAGCCGATAATCGAATGAACTGTTTTAGATCTTCATAGCTATACTCTGTTAAATAGGGATACTTATTTAAAAAAAGTGCGGGTGTATGAGTAATATCGTTTTCATCGCACCAAAGCCTGTGAGCCTCCATTATACGAGATGTTAAAAGAGGTTTTTGTTTTAGCTGATATTTGTTAACCCAATAATTTTCTTTTTCATACCCACCATTGTACCATTCTTTCATTGCATTTTTAGCCGCAACTGAACCTTGTAAACAGTACAAATTGATTAGAATTGCAATTATCTTATTCTTAGCATCATCTTCCTTTGCAGATACAGCAAAAATAATATTCAGTCTCAGGTTACTCGCCTCATCCTGTAACAACAAATCTAATTTTTTATGCATAGACGCACAAGGTCGGCAATACGGATTTGAAACAAAAGTAATCTCGAAGTTGGCTTCCGGATTGCCAAATACAACTACAGATTCTTCTTGTAAAGCAGTAACAGATTTCTGTTGACTTAGTAAAGTGTTAAAAATATTTTCGTCTTTCTTAAATTGATTTATATCTCTTTGCAACTTGGTAACAAGCAAAGATCGGGTAATTAGGGGTTTAAGGAGATACCATATTATAACTACCAATAAGAGAGAATAGAAAAGTATAATTAGTGAGCTGCTTTCAAAAATAACCCTTCCTCTAAATGCCAGAAGCGAAACAATAAGTTCACACCATAGTAACATCTGAACAGACAGACATAATTTGCACCATTGACCTGCAATTTTATACTGATAATAAATTGAGTAAATTGTATAAGGAAGCGAAAAACAATTTACAATAGCAATTATCAACAACATTTTATAAGTGGGGCTGGCAGTAATAGCAAGAAAGGTTGAGAGAAAATAAAATAAACCTACTTCACTCCAGGATAATTTTCCATTGAAGATCTTAGCAGCAGGAGAATTCAATATATTTTCGCAGCCATTACCCGAAGCGGAGCTGCAGAGCTTATTAACAAAAGGATTGTTTAGATTAAAAGATTGAAAAACAAGTAATATACTTACTGCAACACCAAGAGTTTTTACAAAATACATAACTACTGAGTAGGGGGTATTCATTTTAGAAACTACAGCGATAAAGCTTATTCCAATGACAATGGTAAAAGCCAAAATTAAAACTCCCTTTTTCTGGTTATATTTTATTCTGTTTGCTTGATAATTTGGTTCACCCGAATTGTTGTTCTTTTCTGCTACTAATACCACGCCACTGTATTGTAAAAAGAAAACTTCCAAACGTTCGGTTCTTTGTTTGCCACGTTCGGTTTGATAGGTAATGCTTGTACTACTAAGCGCTGTAACGAGGCAATAGTCGCCATCACTTGATTGCGTTTTGGCAATAAACGGTGCGGGAATCTTACAAAAATTTTCTTTGTTGATTCGCACGGCTGCGTTTTCAACATTGAACTCATCTAATAGATCACTTATACTTAGGACGCTGGGATGGTAGGCGTGCGTTTCAAAAAAATTTATTACTGTTTGTTTATTAAATGGCACACCCATATACTTTAGAAATTCAATACAAGTTTTCATTGGTGTGATTATTGATTTAAAAGTCTCCCAATTAGTATTTTTAGTTTGGGATCCGAAGGGCGGGGGACATTATCATTAATTACCTTGCCCTGCGAATCAATGATTATGTATCGTGGTATCATCTTAATTTTTAATTCTTTAGCGAGCTTTGAATTAAAGTCACCAGCCACTAAGTAAGAATTTTGAGGAGTTAGTACTGCTTCCAATTCCTTTTGTTTTGAGAGCCAGCTACTAACGCTCCGATCTAATGAAAAATATAAAAACTCTATATTTGCATTATTTAATGATTCACTTAGTTTTTTTGAATAACTCATTTCGGATAAACATGGGATACACCAAGATGCCCAAAAATCTATATAGAAAATTTTGTTTTTTGCTTTACTTAAGTTAATCAAGTCATTGAAGGATATTTTTTTTGAATCAAAACTAATCAGCTCGCTTTTTGAGTCTGAAATTTTTTTTGAATTATCTAAAATTTCAAGTATTTCATTTTTATACAGATCATTTTTACATAGTTTCATAAATAAATTAATATAAGAGGAGTCCACCGCAATTCCTTGCCTCTGTTTCAAATAGTTTTTTACCAAAGCGAATAAAACAAAGTTTTTAGACCCGCCTACATATAATGAATCAGCGGTTAGCAATTTTTCATTTAATTTATCTTTACTGCTATTTTTTAAAACCGCAACATAGTTATTAAATACGAGTAAGAAATGCCGATACACGTTTATGTTAATTAAACTATCAGTAAATAGTGCATCAGTATTTTCTAATTGAGTCTTAAGATTAGGAGGAAGAATACCATCTGGCTCTGTTCTGCTAAACCCATTTAATGAAGAAGAGAGATACTTATAAAAAATATACTTTTCAAAAAACTTGGTAAATCGAATTGATAACTTAACATTTTGTGAATACAAATTAAGGTATGCCTTACGTGATAAATACATTTTGTATAACAACGAATCTCTTTCAAAATTCGATTTTGGCGGAACAGGCAAGTGTTTTTTATACTTTGAATAATAATACTTATCTCTTTCTTGCCACGTTTTTTTTATGTCAATAAGTGGAAGGCTTTCCTCAAAAGCATTACTATTATTTAAAGGGCCTACTTTTTGTGTTAATGAGACTAAAAAGTTAAAATCATTATTTCGTTGTGTATCATTTTTAATACTAAACTTATTTTCTTTCCCATTCCTTATCCATGTAATGGTATCGTTGGGAAATAAAACAACTGCAGTATAGTCGGGATAAGCATTTTCGAAAATTTCACCCATTGGAAAAATTGGGATTGAAGTATTCTCACCTTGTTTTAGCACTACAATATCTTGATTTTGCAAAATATTCTGACGATAAAACATTATGTCAAATCTTCCGCCTTGTTTAATGTGAGCATTCTGAGAACAAAGATTCAAAGGCGTAAAGCTGAGTATAGAAAAGAGCCATTTAAATTGCAAAAACTTCATTTTCCTGTAGGTTTTATTAATAGTAACAAAAGCTGGCGATTATAAGAATGCTGTAAATTAAAGCAAGTGTTCCATACTAAATAATATGGAACACCTTGCATTAACAACTTGCACAACACCACATGCCCCTAACACTACCATATCCATTGTTGTCTGCCATAATTGCTAGCCTTGTCGCCTCTCTTTTAGCTTCTGCCATACTTAATCCACATGTTTGATGCGTACTGCCGCAATCACCACACATATCATCTAAGCGAGCGCAGCATGGTCCGCCACCTTTAACCTCTTTCATTTCTTTTTTGGTTAATTGTTGTCCAAGATTAATTGCTTTTAACATCGTTTAAGTTTTTTTAAAATCCTCTCCTGTCTATCGCCTTGGATTGGATGTTCA
>JAIEQM010000165.1 GCA_019747705.1 Chitinophagaceae bacterium
ACTATTGACTATTGACTATTGACTATTGACTATTGACTATTGACTACCAACTACCTGCTAACAGCTTTTCTCCGCAGCTTATTATAATCAATAAACCAAATTAAACGAACGGTTATTTCATTACCAAGCGGCTCCTGCAATACCTGTGCAAAGTTGCTTGTATAATTTTTGTATTGTGAACCGGGCAACTGAAAATCATTGCCCAGCCAGTTTTTCCAGCCAATAATTAAACGGCTGCCGTAGTTGAAATCCCATGTATAAAACATATCTAAATTCCACACATTAAAATTCTGATCACGACCGTTAATGAATGGTCGGTCGGTCCAGAACCCATCATCTTTCACATTATAAAAAGCCTGGTATTGTAAACGGCTCCAGTAATGGCGGGCACGCAACGTAACATTCATGCGTGGTGTAAAATTGTAAATACCGTTGATGAGCGTTGTAAAATCAGTATTCCTTCTTCTGCCAATAATAGGGTCACCATTTACTTCACGCACAAAGGCATAACCAAACTGTCCTTTATCATCTGTGCGGTTGATGTTTACATCCAAACTAAACCGGTCGCTAAAGCGGTAACGAAAACCGCCACGTATAAAATTGTAAGCATCATTTTTAATATCCACACTTTCAGCAAACCCGAATCCCCACCGGCCGAATAATCGCTTACGGCTGTCGCTGCTGCCTTCAAATCCAATAAAACCAAACGGAACTTTTTTCAGCATTCTGCCCGGAGTGCGCAAATCAAAATAATCATTTTGCCACCAGGGCTGAAATGATAAACTCAAACTTGCATCCCAGAAATTTTTAAAAAACCAAAAGCCCCTTGCATTGATGCGTGTATTGGTATAAGTAAATGGCTTATACAACATTTCATGCCGCACATTAAAACTGTAACTGTAAGAGTTGAATTTGCTGGTGGGTGTAAGCTGGTTATAACTGATGGCGGCTATGGTTGTTACTTCGTTGGGCGCCTGTAAAATTCCAAGATCATTGGGATCATAACGGTCGCTTTCAATATTACTGCTGAGACTGTATTGAATTTTACCGCTCACTTTCCCCATGTTCAAAAATGTTCTGAAGCCATTGTATGGATTGGCAGTACGCACCTGGCTGTAATCAAATTTGCCTCTCACCGCAAACAGATTATTATTCGTAAACAGCGCCACATCCAATCCCGTAACATTAGCATCTCTTGCACTGCCGCTCCGCATTACATTGGTATTAGTAAGTGTAATGGATGATCGGCCTTTCAATGCCTGGTCTAAAACGATGACACTGTAATTCGTGAGTGGTTCAGTTTGTATCCGCTCTTTGGTTTTGGAATTGATGTTTTCAATTTCTGCATAAGTGGGTGCCCCAATAGCGTTAAATATACCAATACCCAATTTTTTTCTGTTGCGCCCTGAAAATTTGGTAGCATTATATAATTGCACAATGCCGGGGTTTTTCAAAATGTTGATGGAATCGTTCTCCATCGCTTTTACTTTGTAATAACCGCCGGGTGTTGCACCTACTCTTCTTGAATAAAATAATCCTGCTTTATTAAAAATTTCTGTTCCTTCAGTAAAGAAAGGCCTGTTCTCCTGGAACTGCACTTCAAAAGGTGAAAGATTGTTGATTACATTATCACTGATCACCTGTCCAAAATCCGGAATCAACGTAGCATCCAATGTAAAACTTTCATTCACTCCATATTTTACATCCATACCGCCATTACGCAATACTTCATTGGTTCTGCCACCGGTTTTTGATGGCGTACTGCGGTAACCTGTTGTTACATATGGCAGAAAAGATAAACGCAGTGGTGGTTGCAAACCTTCCAGTCCGCTTAACTTTCCAAACTGGTTAATAAAACCATTTTCATTGGGATTGATATTGTTCCAGTAAGTGAGTTCATTATTTTTTCTGCTGAAACGCAAAAAATTTAATCCCCAGTCCTGCACTTCTTTTTGTGCAAAGCGTAAAGAAAAATACGGAATCCGCATTTCCACAATCCATCCATCTTTTTGAAAACTGGTTTTGCTTTCCCACACCGCATCCCAACTGTAATCGCTGGGCGGGCCAAACTGTGAATTTAAATTAGCGCTCAATCTTCCATCACTCTGCACATTGCGGCTGGTAACCAAAAACTGAAAACCATTCTGATCATCATTATACGTATCAAAAAAAACAGAGAAATAATCTACATCCTGCCTGCTTTCACCATCACGTGGAGTTAATTGCTTACGGATGTTTTTGGGATCATCATACAAATAAGCGGCAATATAAATGGCCGCATCATCATACACCACATATACTTTTGTTTTTCTTGATTCCGGTGCGCCATAGTTGGGGCTGTTTACAATAAAATTTTCGGCGGGCGCCACATTTTTCCAGGCTTCATCATTGAGCAGGCCATCAATTTTTGGGGAAGCAGTAACCTTCACTGCACTTAAATTTCGTTCTGGTTCTGTACCTGCAACTGCAAGCACAACATTCAGGGTAAAAATAAAAAAAAGCAGGAGCCTCATAATCGGGCGCAAGCTATTTTAAAAAAGCCTTTTAAGCTGGTGAAATTGTATGAACGGTTCATCCATTTCCTGTTTCAATTTCTTTTGAGTAATTTTAGGGCATGGCATTAAAACCTTTCAATATTGAGGCTGGCGATATTCCACGCTATACCTACGAAGATTATAAGCTTTGGGAAGGTGATTGGGAATTAATTAAAGGCTATCCCTATGCCATGAGCCCTTCGCCCAAAAGAAAACACCAGCAGTATGGAAAAAATTTTGTGGCTGCAACAGAAAATTTATTAAAATCCAAATCAGTAAAATGCAACTGCAATGTTTATTATGAACTGGATTGGGTTATCAGTAACGACACGGTTGTTTGCCCTGATTTAATGATTGTAAGCGGCAATTTTGAAACTGATTTTCTAACTTTCCCCCCCCGCACTCATTGCGGAAATTGGCAGCGATAGTACCCGACTCAAAGACCGTAATACCAAATTCCGATTGTATGAAGCCAATGGTGTAAAATATTATTTACTGGTTGATACGGATAACCAATCCATTGAAATTTTTGAGCTGGTTGATAATGCCTACAAACAAAATGACGGGTTAAATAACTTTCAGCTGAGCACAGATTGTACAATTGAAATCAATCTTCATCAACTCTTTTAAATGAATTGCCCCATGCTTAAGCATGGGGCAATTCATTAATTAATTCATTTTCTTCTTTAAACTGTTTACCTGGTCCTGCAAGTTGCTCACCAGTCCTGCCAAATTGGTTACATCCCATCGCTGCCCCTGCCCCACTTTACTAATCACCATTTGAGCGCTCCAAAATTCCAGCACATCTTCAGCCCTTACCTCATAAGGCTGATACGTGGGGTTATCACTCATCAATGTTAATTTATTTTTACTGCGGTTACTACGCACCACCCGTTTGTACACCACACCTTCACTCTTGCTTACAACAATGTAAGCGTTGTTATTTTTCACATCATCAAAGCTGTTCACCTTTTCACCCACAATTACACTGCCGCTGGGCGTGGGCAGCATACTATCACCCACAATTTCAAAAGCACGGTAAGAACCGCTGGTGAGCATCGGCAATGTAAACGTATTAAGCTCATCAATAAACTCAGGATCGGCATAACCATTCAAATAACCAGCCGCCGCTTTTACAGGTACAAAGTGAATCACATTGCTTTCAGCCATCATTTTTAATTGACGGCGTTTGGCCAGGTAACTACCTTTTGTTTCGCTCAAATCTTTGCGGAGCAAATCATCAATCGTTACTTTAAATAAATCACTTACTGTTTCCAGCACTTCATAATTGGGCTCTGCACGTTCTTCTTCATACGCACCCACCAATGAGCGCTTGATGCCGATTTTCTGTGCAAACTCTTCCTGCGTCCATCCACGCAGCTTGCGGAGATACTTGAGATTTTGATTTGCGGTTGCCATGAACTAAAATTTATGGCTCAAATATACTAAAACTTTTAGACTACCAAAATTTTTAGAAAAATATTTTTGGGGTAATGGGCAACAGTGCATTCGAGGGAACGTATTTGCGTCGCACTCGTGTACGTTCCGTTTCCATAGCATCAGGTGAACTTTTGTACTTTGCGGCATCAATATGCATTCCATCAACATCCATACACATCATCCTCCGCAACCAAATGAATGGGCTATTCAAAATCTTTACAACAACTTTGAGCAGGTAAAAGAGCCGGGCAATTATTCCATTGGTCTGCACCCATGGTATATTACCCAGCAATGGGCAACTCAATTTGAAATATTAAAACAACTTGCAACACATTCAAACGTAAAAGCCGTTGGCGAATGCGGGTTGGATAAACTTACTGAAACAGATTTTGCATTGCAGCAAGAAGTGTTTGCATTGCAAATTGAATTGGCCAATCAAATCAACAAACCACTCATCATCCATTGTGTAAAAGCTTATGAAGAAGTATTGCAACAAGTAAAGCAGGCAAAAGCGCCGGTAGTATTTCACGGGTTCAATAAAAGCAAAGAGCTGGCTTTGCAAATCACAAATGCCGGGCATTACCTCAGCTTTGGAAAAGCACTGCAGCAGCAACACATGCAGCAGGTGTTGAAAGAATTACCCGTTGAAAAAATCTTTTTAGAAACAGATGATGCAGCGGTATCCATCGCCACTCTTTATAAAACAGCTGCTCAGGTTTTTTCAATTGATGAAGAATCGCTTAGTTTGCAGCTTCGGAAAAATGCGGAGCAGGTTTTTCACTTAACATTTGCTTAAAAAAGTTGATTCATAAATAACAGCGATGAATTAGCCTCAGAGAGGCGTGATGTCAGTAGATAATAATTAAAGAAAGAATAAAACCCCGGAGGGCAATGTCATTAAGTTAAGCGTCACCTCGACCGCAGGGAGAGGTCTCATAAATTTCTTACTGACCGAATTTTATGAGATGTCTTCCCGTAAAAACGGGACAAGCCGTTCCTCGACATGACGAAACGCTTAACTTAATGACACTGCCCGGAGGGGTTACATGTTACAACAACAAATTAAAAAACATGCCGCTCCTACGGAGCTCAGCGTACTGTTATTTGATTTTTTTCTACTGACATTTCACCCCGATGGGGTTATTAAAAAAATTATTAAAATAAAATCATTTAAAAAACAATTGATGAATGATATTTCCTGGCTGGGCCGCACCAGTTTACTCATTGGCGAAGACACAGTTCGTTATCTCACCACCAAACATGTGATGGTGGTGGGTATGGGTGGCGTGGGTTCTTATGCAGCCGAATTTATTGCACGCAGCGGCATTGGTGAAATGACGATTATTGATGGTGATGTGGTGGACCCCACCAATCGCAATCGTCAGCTTCCTGCACTCGCCACCAATCATGGTGTGAGCAAAGCATTGATTATGGAAGAACGTTTGAAAGCCATCAACCCCGAACTGAAATTGCATGTAATCAAAGAATTTGTAAACCCTGAAATGGTATTTAATTATCTCAGCGCAACACCTGATTATATTATTGATGCCATTGACAGTATTACACCCAAGATTACGTTTATTAAAACAGCCTATGAAAAAAAATTAAAGCTGGTGAGCAGTATGGGCGCAGGTGCCAAGCTTGATCCAACACAATTGAAAGTGGTTGATATTTCAAAAACCTATAACTGTCCGTTTGCGCAGCAGATACGCAAAAACTTAAAACGCCTCGGCATTCGTAAAGGAATTAAAGTGGTATTCTCACCGGAAGAACCGATTAAAGAGAGCTTAATGCTTACCGATGGAAAGAATTATAAAAAATCTGCATACGGAACCATTTCTTATTTACCTGCTGTGTTTGGCGCTACTACTGCAAGTGTGGTGATAAGGGATTTAATGGAAGAGTTTGATGAGAATAAGTTACATAAACCATCAATTTAATTTTGTTGGCGATGATTGATGTATCTGCAAACAGTAGTTACGTGCTTTGAAAGCAGTATTATTAAATGCAAGAGCTTTATTCTTCAGGGATTCCTCATTCCGCCGCAAGAGATGCACGTTCACATCATCTTCATGGCTGCATTCGGAATGACGGAGTAAACGTTTGATGAATAGCGGAAAGTTTAAATACGAAAGCGGAGTGATGTTTAAGAAAGTTTGCAAAAGAATCGGAGTGCCGTAATGCTGAAGAAGGAAGCATCTCTAAAGCATAAATTTCTTTGCGATTTTTTTGCTTAAACTGGCATGGACAAGAACATTTCCTGTAAATCTATTTACTTCCTGAGTTTATTCGTTGCAGTTTCAATTGTCCTCAACTTAGTTTCACAAAAATTAATTAACTCGTTTGCCTCTTCAACTTTTTCTGTTAGAGTATCAATTTGAATTTTGTCGTCTTCAATTTGATCTACAAGTTTTTTCAATTCATTAAATGCCTTATCAAATGTGAGATTACTTTTCATTTTTAGATTTTTTATTTACTGTGCTGTGAATAATTTCGCTTTTTAGAATTGTCTGCAATTCTGAATTTACTTTTATGTCTTTAGGATTGGTAATAATTTTGTTGTTGCTCTTTATAATTGCGAAACCCTTTTTTAAAATTGAATCCGGGTGTAAATTCTTTACTGTCTGCTTGAACTGTTGCAAAGTATTTTTTCTATCTACTATCAAGTCGTCAACTGCTTGAAAAAAATTGTCTTGGAGTTGCAGCAAGTTGTCTTCAAAGCTCTTGTTTCTATCAACAATAAAACTTCCAACTTCTGTTGGCGTTCGAAGTTGCCTTGCCATTAAATCTACAATACTTGTGTTTCTGTCATGCCCTATACCTGTCAAAATAGGAATTGGAAAAGTTGCTGCAACCTTTGCAAGCTCATAATCATTGAAAGCTGCAAAGTCAGTGTCCGAACCGCCACCACGAACAATTACAACAACATCAAATTTGTCTTGCTTAATAAGTTTTAGTTTTTCTGAAATCAATTTACTGGCTGAATTGCCTTGAACAACTGTGAGATACTCCTGAATAGAAAAAGCATAACCGAATTTATTCGTTAGAGTAACATTTTTAAAATCTCTTTGCCCGTCAGAATTGGAAGCAGTAATCAAAGCAATTCGCTGAATGACTTTAGGAAGTTCAAGAGAATTATTTGCAGTCCGACACCTGCCGTCAGGCAGATATTTTATTGTTTTTTCTTCAGCAATTAATCGCTTGAGGGTTTTTTGTTTTTCAAGTTCTAATTGTCCGACTGCATGAGCAAAATCAATTTCTAAAACTTCAAGTTGCGGATAACCCTTGGCTTTGTAAAATGAAACGGAAACTTTGCAAGTAATTTCAATACCTGTTTTGAACTCTGTGTTTGTCGTGCTTTCAAACAGTTCAATGTTGTAATAGTTCCTTGCCCAACAAACTCCTTTAATTGTAGTTTCTCCATTTTTGTTTCTCTCTGTAAAATCAATATAGCACCAACTCTTGGTTAATATTTTTCTTACTCCCGAAAGTTCGGCAGTAATCCAAAATGTTTTCCCCGCATACTTGTTTTGTATGAGTTCATCAATTTCGGTTGCTATGTCTGAAAGTTTAGTTATTACTGGCATGATAAAAAGTTAACTCCAAATTTCGTGGAGTTTCATAAAAAGTTTTGCGGTTGAAATTAAATCTTGTTTGTTGTGGTCAATAATTGGAACTACTGATCCAATATTTTTTGTTTTTAAATCATTATTGTCCGGCTAAAACCGGGTTTAAAAATACCGTAACCCTTTACAGTCAAAGGTTACAGACGAAAAAATTGTTGTTTCAATATTGGGAGCAGTACCCCCGGTTTTTTAAGTCGAAAAAGCAAAGGAGGCATTGTGTGTTTTTCTCCACGCTTTGTAACTGTCCTTTATAAAATCCAGCAATCCCACATAGCTCATCAGGTGCAGCCTTATCACCGTAATCATATTGGCAAACGACTTCTTTGTTGCGGCTTTCTTTCGTATCACCAC
>JAIEQM010000158.1 GCA_019747705.1 Chitinophagaceae bacterium
TGGCATTTTATAAATCTTGCCAACCAAAATTTTATGAGTTAAAAATTAGGCTGAGTTTTTGAGCAAGCCCTAAATAACAATCAATAAAAACCTGAACAAATGGCAACGTACAAACTTGACGCAGCACACAGCGATATCCTTTTCAAAGTAAAGCACCTGATGATTACAACCGTAACAGGCCAGTTCAAAAACTTTGATGCAACCTTAACTTCTGAAAAAGAAGATTTCAGTGATGCACAAATCAGCTTTACGGCGGATGTAAACAGTATTGACACAAGAAGTGAGCAAAGAGATGGTCATTTAAAAAGCGACGATTTTTTCAATGCTGAAAAATTTCCTCAACTGAAGTTTACTTCCACTTCCTTCAGTAAAAAAGGGGATGCCTATGTGTTGAAAGGCGATTTAACCATCCGTGATAGTACCAAATCCATTGAACTGAAAGCAGACTACAATGGTTCAATGGTAGATCCCTGGGGGCAGCACAAAATTGGATTTGAAGCTGAAGGAACCATTAAGCGTAAAGAATTTGGTTTGAGCTGGGATGCCGTTACTGAAGCAGGTGGCGTGGTAGTAAGCGATGATGTAAAACTGCAACTGAATGTGCAGTTCATTAAACAGCAGTAATTCAACTCACAGAACTGTCAGAAACATAAACCTGTGAGTGTAAATGCTTACAGGTTTTTTAGTTTCAGCAGATTTATTTTATCTTATTCAACAAAGGAACAGATATGAACAAATCCGTTAAATACATCCGCAAGGCCCAGCCGCAACACATGGTGGGCGATGGTTTTAAAGTAAAGCCTTACATCAGCAGGGATATGTGGCAAGATGTAAGCCCGTTTTTATTGCTGGATTATATTGAGCCGTGGGAGCTCCTGCCCACAAACCATCCCCGTGGCGTGGATGTGCACCCGCACAAAGGTTTTGAAACCGTAAGTATTTTATGGCAAGGTGCACTGGCGCATGAAGACAGCAGTGGCGGAAAAGGAAAACTCTTTGCAGGCGATGTACAATGGATGACGGCAGGTAATGGCATTTTGCATAAAGAATTTCATGAAGAAGAATTCAGCAAAAAGGGTGGTGTATTGCACAGTGCACAGCTATGGGTAAACCTGCCTGCACGGTATAAAAATGTGGCACCTGCCTGCCAGGATATTCATGCAAAAGATATTGCCGAAGTAAAAATCCCAAATGATAAAGGAAGAATAAGAATTATTGCAGGAGAGCTGGATGGTGTAAAAGCCACTGTAAAAACATTTACACGCATCAACATTTTTGATGTGTATGCAAAAGCTGATGCCGATTTTCATTTAACGGTACCTGCAGGTGATAATACATCCCTGCCGGTTTTAAAAGGAACCATTCATATTAACAATAAGGATATTGCAAGGGAAGGCGATATACTGGTATTTGAAAATGAAGGTGAAGGCATTTCCATTCAAACCAATAATGAAACACATTTATTGTTACTGAGCGGAGAACCCATTCATGAGCCTGTTGCGGCTTACGGGCCCTTTGTGATGAATACACAGGAAGAAATAAAACTGGCCATTAACGATTTTAATGCCGGTAAATTTGGAGTTCTAAATTAACATCAATGGTGCAATCATTAATTGGCAACGAACAATACAAAGTAACACACAGCAATGGCCGTCATACATTTTACGGAGATGAGCCGGAAGCACTGGGCGGAAAAGACACAGCGCCAGCTCCTGATGAATTACCGGAGGCAGCACTGGCCAGCTGTACATTGGTTACACTCAGAATGTACACCAACCATAAACAATGGAATGCAGGTGATATCAAAGTAAGTGTATCATTGATTCGTGAAAAAGATAAAAGCATTATTAACAGGGAGCTCCAATTTGAACACGAAGTGAATGAAGAACAAAAACAAAGATTGATGCAGGTGGCAAAAGCATGCCCTGTTTCAAAAACATTATCCGGCAATGCTGAAATGATTGTCAACATCAATTAGGAGTTATTCATCCCATTGCCCGGCTCCTTCCCTGGTAACAATGGGTTCATCTCCGGTACAGTCAATAATAGTAGAAGGTGTCATGTTCCCGATTCCGCCATCAATCACCAAATCCACCAGTTTACCAAAGTTTTCATGCATCAGTTCAGGATCAGTATATTCTTCCACCATTTCTCCCGGCAGGGATGCACTGAGTAAAGGATGCCCCAGTTCTTTTACAATGGTGGTGGCAATCATATTATCCGGCACACGCAAACCCACAGTATCTTTTTTGCTTTTTAAAATTTTAGGCACTTCTTTACTGGCAGGCAAAATAAAAGTATAGGGCCCGGGTAAATATTTTTTTAATAAGCGGTATAATGGTGTGGAAATGGGTTTGGTATAATAGCTCATATTGCTCAGATCATCACAAATAAAAGAAAGGTTGGCTTTTTGCGGATCCACATTCTTAATCCGGCAGATACGTTCTACTGCTTTATGCTGAAAAATATCACAACCCAGTCCGTAAATTGTATCAGTGGGGTAAATGATAATACCGCCGCCCAGCAAACAGTCAATAATCGTTTTGATTTGCCTGGGCTGAGGATGAAGTGGATGAACATGGAGGAGCATACGTTAAAAGTACAAAGCAGTTGGTGTATTTTGTAAGCCGTTTTACTCTTTTTGCCACGGCAGTATCTATATTTGTTAAGTCCTTATTATCTGATTGTTATGATTCTTCAAAGTATTGATGCATTTGAAACCATCAGCCCCATTCGGTTCAGGGAAGAGTATTACCTGAAATCAAAACCGGTTATTATTAAATCGCTTGCCAAACAATGGCCTGCTTATTCCAGATGGAACTGGGAGTTTTTAAAACAGGCAGCCGGTAACCAGCGGGTGGCTTTGTATAATAATGTAAAGAGCGATGCTTATACGCCCATCAATACAGCAGATGATTACAAAACTTTTGGCGATTATATTGATATGATATCAAAAGGCCCTGCAGGGTGGCGCATTTTTCTCTTCAACATTTTTGATCATGCCCCGCAACTCACGCAGGATTTTACATGGCCTGAAGAATATATGAAAGGCTTTGTAAAAAAATATCCCATGCTGTTTGTAGGCGGCGCCAGTTCCATTACCCATATGCATTTTGATATTGATTTGTCGCACATCCTGCATATACAGTTTGCCGGTAAAAAGCGGGTGCTGCTCTTTCCTTATGAAGAACAGCACAAGCTCTACCGTAAACCATTTGAAGTACTGAGTCTTGCTGATTTCAGTCATTACTATCATCATAATGGCACGCCTGATTATGAATCCTACCCCGCACTCAAACTTGCCAATGGGTATGATGTAACTCTTGAACATGGGGATACTTTGTTTATGCCAGCCGGGTACTGGCACCACATGGAATACTTAGAGAGTGGCTTTGCCATGAGCCTCCGTGCGTTACAGGAAGGGCTTACACCCAAATTAAAAGGAGTATGGAATTTATTTGGTATGCGAGCCATTGATACGGTGCTCAAAAAAACAGCCCCGGGCCCCTGGTATGAATATAAAAAGAAAAAAGCCTTTGATTTAGCCAACCGGGAGCTTACCGCCGGTTAAATGTTTCTTTCAAAGTTTTCTTGCTTATTTGAAGTGGCTGTATTACATTTATCCATCACAATTTTATCACTGTCCGAAAATAAAGTCCATCATCCCTGATACTTTAAGTTCACTATCCGCTGAGCAGAGACCAATTACCTTGTACAAAATTATTTGTCGATATACCTTGATAACCTGCAAAGGTTAACAGGGTTTTTTGTGGTTTCAGAGGTAAGCAAAAGGGCCCCAGATGTCTATCGGGGCCCATCTTGTTTTTAAGAACTTATACCAATTTTAAATATAATTTAGTCCAATAAGATAAGCGTTAAACTGTTGAAACGTATAATACCGCAAAAAAGCAAGCTATTGACTATATAATAATTGTAAGCGGTATTATATGCGCAACCGCTTACTTGCTTACAACTTCACTGCCTCCACTGTTTTTCCCATCCTGCTCTTCTCCGCTGCAAAACCCATCAAATGACTTTCAATGCTTGCATCAATGGTAGATGTGAGCAAACTTGCATCCTGTTTGGCAACTGCCTGCACCCAATTGGCAGCCAGTCGCCAATCGCCACCGCCATGTGCATCGCTGTTTTGCTTCCATGTACGTACTTCACCTGTACGAAAATCTGTTACGGTAAACGAACTCATATCACCTACAATATCACCCATGCTGCCCATTACTCTTGTTCTTCTTCCTTCATAAGAAGTAAAGGCTTCCATGCTGAAAGATGCAGTGATGTTGTTATCAAATAAAATATTGGTGATGTAATGGTCGGGCTGATCGTTTTCCATTTTGTACACACAACGTCCGTAATTGGTGGTGCGGAGTTGTTCTAAAATATAGTCACCCTGTTTGCTTCTATCTTCTGGCAAATCAAAAACATAAGTGCGTTGACGTTCATGATAATAAATTTTCATAGCAGAGTAAGGACAGGTAGATTCAATTTTACAACCATCCATACAACGTGCTGTACTTCCTTCAGGAGCATTTTTAGAAGTAAACCAATCCAGGCTTCCAAATGCATGTACACTTTGTGATGGTTTGTCAATCATCCATCGTAAAATATCCAGGTCATGACAACTCTTGGCAAGAATGATGGGTGTTGTTTGTTTGCTGTTATGCCAGTTGCCCCGCACATAACTATGACTCATGTGGATGTGCTCAATCGGTTCCATGTGCTGAATACTGATGATGTTGCCAATTGAACCATTATGCATCAGTTCTTTTAAACGAACAAAGTAAGGTGCATAACGCAGCAAATGACAAACTCCTACAATACGCCCTGATTTTTTTGCCAGTGCCAATATATCCCTGCATTCTTTTTCACTGGGGCTGATGGGTTTTTCCAGCAGCACATCATAACCCATTTCCAATGCTTTCATACAGGGGCCATAATGCAAATTATCAGGAGTAGTGATAATGATGGCATCTGCAAACCTGGGTCGTTTAAACACATCTTCCCAGGTAGTAAAACGGTTCTCTGCTTTTATTTGATGTTTTGTTGCATAGCGTTCATTACGTATTGCAATTGGTTCAGCCACACCCACAATATCCAGCATATCGGGATATTCATAGGCAAAATTGCCATACACATTGCCACGGTTACCTGCACCGCAGGTGATAGCAGTAACAGGTTTGGAAGGAGCAGGTGTTGCTTTTAAATCAGGAAGTAGAATGGGTTCACCTGCATCATTGGTAGCCCATGATGAAAGCGGTAATACAGCAGCGCCTGTAAAGGCTCCGAGTTTTTTCAAAACATCACGGCGGGAGAGGGAAGAAGGCATAAACAGTTTTTAAGAAATATGAAAATTATTACTCTAAAATAATTAATCTCCTTTTAAGAGTTAGTATAAAAAATTAGCGGCCCTTCAGACAAGATTGAAGAGCCGCTATTAAAGAAGAAGGAACTATTTTTTGATTACTTTACTGAATATCCACTTTTTACCATCATAAACTTCAAGTATATAAATGTCAGGAGGTAGCTGGCTTATATCAATTTGCGTATTGTTAACTCCGATAGCAAACCTTTTCACAAACTTCATACTACCGGATTTGTCTTTAACTCTAATCTCGTAAAACGGTTTATTTTCATTCAACTTGATTTGGAGTAATCCGATAGAAGGATTCGGGAAAACCGAAATTGCCCTTAACCCTTCTTCGCAATATTGGGCTTCAAAGGTGGCAGTAATGGGAGTACTCCATGAGTTGCACAAAAAGGCCCGCACACTCACAGTATTAGTACCAATATTACACCAACTGTTAATAATATTTATAACAGTTTCATCAGAACCTCGAAGGATATTATTAACCCGCCATTCATATCCTGCTCCCGGCACAGGATTCACTACACTCGTTACTTTAACACCTCTCGGATATCGTTCATTAATACACAAGGGATCTTGGTTTTCAAATGAAATACCGGCAGGGGGTGCAGTGCCTGCTATAATTGCTTTTGGAATTACTTGATAAGAGCAGCTATTCGGCAGGGTTACAGTAGCTGAAATGAATGTATTACCTGATCCAATAACGGTTGCTACTCCTGATGAAGTCATTGAAATTATAGAAGGGTCAAAAATCCAGCTTACTGTAGCGCCTGGTGTAAGATTAGATAAGCCGTATGAACCTGTACTGCATATTTCAGTTGGGCCGATTACAGTAAACACCGGAGGCGTTACCGTAACAGCAGAATTAAGTGTGGTAATTGTTGTGCCGTTTAAAACAACGGTGACACTTACGTTAGACAAAGCTGTTGCTGATGCTTGAGGAGTAAGTGTAATGGAGTTTGTACTGGTTGTAAATGTTTGGGGAGCAGGTGAATTATTATACAGCCAGCCATTATTTGCACTGCCTAAATTCCAGTTATATGTAATAGTACCAGGTGCATTTGTGGCATTATTTACTGTAAATGTTCTGGTAGTTGTATTACCACATGTGATATTGAGTGCGGCAGGGATAATAGAAAATGGATGTTGTTCAGTAACAGTAATTGTTTTAATATTTAAATTAATAACATCAGGATTGCCATCGCCAAACGCCAAAACAGTAAAGAAAGATTGATTTATGGTTGGAGTATAATTTTGAACAATATTATAATTCTGTGGACTGGAATTATTAATTCCTACTGAACCTCTTTGAAAAGGTAATAGGGCAGTTAATTGATTGTAACCTACCATTAAACATGCCGTAGGATCGGTACCAGCCGAATTAGGATTTGGCAATGAGGTGGTTGTGCCAACTTGAAAATTAACTGACGCTGTCGTAGTACCGCCAGCATTTTTAACCCGGAATAGATTTGAAGAAACATTGTACGTAAACCCTGCTTTAATTGGATATGCAAATGCATATGCTACTCCTCTTACGTTGCTACCTTGTAGGGGATGTCCTTGTGCTTTTAAGACCAAAGGAGAAGAAGCTCCCCTTACCGCACCACCTGATACAGGGTAGTGTGTAGCTCCGTTTATAACTGAAAAGGGGCTAATATTAAAAATGTTACAACTTGTATGATTTAGGTTTCCCTGTCAGCCCGTTTCATAATTAATTACAAGTGTATTAGATTGTTGAGCAGTGGTAATAGTGTAACAGCTACAAATTATTAAAAAAGTAGCAAGTAGTATTTTATTTTTCATGTTTTCTGGTTTAAAAGTTACTTGTCTTTTTCCAAATAAACTTGCAAACCAATCATAAACAAAAATTGGTTTGCGGAAGTACCATTTGAAATAGTTTCTTTTGAATACCTATACCCCATTAACAACTCAACTGCTACGCTGGTATTTAGAAATATTGCAGGCCCCGCAAGAATATCAGATTGTATTAATCCAGTATTTGTATTAAAAACTCCTGTTTGACGACTATAAATTAAATTCAACTCTGAGAGTAAATTCACTTGTTTTTCTTTTGGCATGAAGTAATATCTTATAAATGGTCCAATTCCATAAGTTGATGTTGAAGTAGAAGATTGTACACCAACTTCATTGTTTTTACTAAGATTATAATTCAAAAGGACGCCTGTCGCAAGTTTATCAGCCAGGAAAAAACCAACTCTGGGTTGAATATCAATTTGAGTACTTTTTATTTCTCTTCCTGTTGGCCTAAATGTTCCAGACCTTAAATTCCCATTTCCGCCAAACATCCAAAACCCTTTTGTAATCTGTCCAAATGAGGAAACAGCGAGCAATAAAATACCGGTAAGAGTTAATGCAATTTTTCTTTTCATAACAGTAAAATTTTTAAAGTGAGGTAATAGAAAGATATAATACGGAGGACTCATACAATGCAATGTAGCTGCACGTTTATGTACAATCCAAAAATTTTTAAACCCGAAAAAGCATTTGGCCTTAGACCATATGCTTTTACATTAGCGTTGCGTTTAGACTTTAAATAGTTCTTTGAAAATATTGTCAGTATTGAGTTTGCCGAGATTTTGACT
>JAIEQM010000070.1 GCA_019747705.1 Chitinophagaceae bacterium
TATAAACATATTATTTCAAAGCCGCCTGCGGGCAGAACTAACGTAACTAACTATTACTTCAGTTTGGGTGTAAGCTCTCCTGTGGAAAAGCTTACGATTAAAAATTTAAAAATGCTTTCCCGGCTAATCTGCCTTTTCATCATGTAATCGATGAAAATTTTAAATACAACAATGATTTAGCTGGTTTTGACAAAGCAAATAAAATATATGAAATAAACATGCTTTTAAAAGAAAGTTTAAGGCAGGCTATTACTTATGTGGAATGATTTAGATAAAATAAATTCCGGTATCCATTAATCCCATAAATGTGATTTTTTAATTGTAATCTAAAAATAAAAAATATGAGTTATTATTTCACAAAAACTCTTTCAGGCAAATTTGAAAATATCGTTGAAAGAGTAACAGAATCACTAAAAGCAGAAGGATTTGGGGTTCTTACTGAAATAGATATAAAAGCAACATTAAAAAAGAAATTGGATGTTGACTTTTATAATTATAAGATCCTCGGCGCCTGCAACCCTCCTTTTGCATATAAAGCTTTACAGGCGGAAGATAAAATAGGAACAATGCTTCCGTGTAATGTTATTGTTCAGGAAAAAGAGTCCGGCAAAATCGAGGTTTCTGCTGTTGATCCTGTCGCTTCCATGCAGGCCATACAAAATCAAGCCTTGAAAGATATTGCTGAACAGGTTAGAGAAAAATTGAAACGGGTTATTGATTTAATCTAAAAACATTTATTTGAGATGAAAAAACTAAATGAACTAATGCAGGAAATTATCCTGCTTACAACTAAAATTGAAACCGATTATCCGGAACTGTACAGGTATTTGGATGAAACTCCCTTAGTGATTTGTGATAACGAAGAAAAGGCAATATGCCTCAGGGATTTGGAGAAATATCTTGAAACCCTAAAAGGGCAACTTGAGCATCATATAGAAACACATACAAACCAGTCTAATGCATCATCCTAAACCATTATGAATGAATTTCCGGTACAAAAGGGTTTCAATTGCAATAATGTGGAAAAGTTCTGAAAATTGATTAGCTTGCATTTCGTATGAAAATTATTGCTTTAATAATGGCTTTTGTAGTGTTGTTCCTTTCAGTGGAACCAGCTTTGGCATTGTTGAAGCAAAAACAATCAACTGAATGTTGTGGTGGAGGTTGCAACAAAACTACAGATGAACAGAAACCATCTGGTGACAATAAATCCCCCAGCGATAATTGCAATCCATTTCAATCTTGTGCAAGTAATATTTGCAGCTTCACAGCAACATTTTCTTATTTTAGTATTGAGGCGCCCCATTTTTATTCAAATTATTTTACCCTCTTTTCTGAAAATTTCCTCTCACAATTTGCACTTGACTTTTGGCAACCGCCCAAGATAGCTTAATGAATTTCCTTAGCTGATGCTTTGGTTTATACTAAAGCGTATTGTATTATTCATTAACATAAAAGTCATTTTCAATGAAATCAAAATATTTCAGTGTAATGACGTTGCTGTTTGCAATGTCGTTCACAATTGCACAGGTTAGTTGTGCCCAAACACCTAACCCACAATCAAAAACTTCAAATCCTAACGATACAACTGTTACTGTAAAAGTATCAGGCATTACCTGTTCCGGCGATTTGACAATGATAGCCGCCGGTGTGGAGAAAATGAATGGCGTAAGTAGTTGTAAGCAGACAGGTAAAATGTCCGCTTCCACCAGTTTTGAGGTAAAATTTGATCGCTCAAAAATATCCTATGCCGAAGTGGTAAAAGCCATTGAAGGCACAGCAAGTTGCGACCATCCTGATCAGCGGCCTTACAAGGTGAAAACAAAAAACTAAAGTATTTAACAACCGGTATTGGTGCAGGTATAATATTGCCTGTGCCAATACCAATAATCAATCAAATGAAAAAGATGATCATTTGCTTGTGCCTGTTAATACTTTACCGGCAAGGCTCCGCACAAACTGACACACTGCCTCATGTGCTGATAAAAAGAAGCAATGGTACAAAACTGTACGCTTCGGAATTAACCAATAAGGGTAAACCAATTTTAATAAGTTTTTGGGCTGCCTGGTGCAAATTCTGCATTGCAGAGCTTTCTGCAATTTCATCGCAATACCAATCATGGCAAGATTCAACCGGTGTTCAACTGGTTGCTATTTCTACTGATGCAGGGGTAACAGAAGAATACATTAAAAAATTTGCTGAACGCCGGAACTGGCCCTTTGAAATCTATTGGGATTATAAAAAATCTCTTAAAAATTCTATGGGTGTACAGAAAATTCCTCACCTGTTGTTAGTTGATGCAGGTGGCAGAATCATTTGGCAGAAAATCGGATTTAACCCCGGAGATGAAACAATCATTTTCTCAAAGCTCAGAGAGTTTTTGCTAACTCAGAAAATCATTAAATAATGAGAACAATATTTTTAGTAATAATAACAGCTTTTATCCTGCATCAAACCGCAGAAGCCCAATCAATAAGGGGCAAAGTTAAAAATTCAAATAACGAGCCACTTGCAGGTGCAAGTCTTCATTGGCTTCGCTCTGCTATTGGTACCAGTACAGATAGCTCAGGGCAATTTGAACTGCAATTGCCAAAAGAATCAGTAAAAAAATTAGTTATAAGTTTTGTTGGTTACCAATCAGATACTATCACCATCACTAATGAAAATGCAATTGAAGTAAAACTTAACGGAACCAAACAGTTAGGGGAGGTGGTAGTAAAAGGGAAACGCCCCGGAATTTATATTTCAGAGATCAACCCAATTAAAACAGAAGTAATAACACAGGTTGAATTAAAGAAAGCTGCCTGTTGCGATTTGGCAGGCTGCTTTGAAACACAGGCATCAGTTCAGCCACAAACCACCAATGTAATTACAAACTCTAAAGAATTAAGAATACTTGGTTTATCGGGTGTTTACAACCAGGTACTAATTGATGGAATGCCCCTTATACAGGGCCTTTCTTATACTTATGGCATTAGCAGTATCCCGGGTGTTTTGGTTGATAACATTTATATTTCTAAAGGGGCAAATTCGGTAATACAGGGTTATGAAAGCATCAGTGGCCAGATAAACGTAGAAACCAAAGAGCCTGACAGAACGGATAAACTCTTACTCAATGTTTATGCAAACAACTTTATGGAAAAACATCTGAATGCCAACTACACTTTTAAATACAAAAAATGGAGCAACCTCACAGCATTTCATACTGTACGGCCGGCCAATAGAATTGACAGGGATAATGATAAGTTTATGGACCTGCCCTTGCTTACCAGGTACATGATTTCAAATAAATGGAAATACGGAAATGACAGGGATTGGGGCTGGAGTTCAAGAATTGCTTTCCGTTATTTGGATGAGCAACGAATTGGCGGACAAACCTTTTTTAATATCAAGACTGATAAAGGCACAACAAATGCTTACGGTCAAACTGTAAATATTCAACAACCCGAATTATGGACAAAAACCAGTTATCGTTTCAACGACAAACATAAAATTACATTCATTGGCTCATCGTTTTATCAAAGTCAGCACTCGTTTTTTGGTACTACAAAATACACTGCCAATCAAACAAATGTTTATGCAAACCTGCAGTATGAATTACTGTACAAAGAAAAACACACGGTAAAAACAGGTATAAGTTACAGGCATCTTTCTCTGAATGAGGATATTTCTTTTACAGCAAATCCATTAAACAGAACCTTTGCAGGTAAGTATCAAAGAACTGAAAACATTCCGGGCTTTTTTGCAGAAAACATATTTAACTGGAAAGGTGATAAGCTGGTATGGATTACCGGCATCCGTGCAGATTTTCATAATCAGTTCGGCACTTATATTACCCCAAGAACTTTGCTTAAATATGAAACAAAAGAAGGCTCAACCTTCAGGGCATCTGTAGGTACAGGATGGAGAACCGTAAACCTGTTTAGTGAAAACATTGGTTTACTCGTAAGTTCAAGAGATATAGTTTTTACAGAACAGTTAAGGCCGGAAAGAGCTGTAAATTTTGGTGCAAATTTTACGCAGAAATTCGATAGTAAAAACATAGAAGGCTACATTAGTATTGATTATTACCGAACCCAATTTCAAAACCAGATTTTTCCCGATTATGATGCCAATCCATCGAAAGCAATCATTTCTAATTTCACCGGCAAATCAATTTCTGATGGCATCCAGGTAGAAGCGTATTCAAAGTTTTTCAGTCGCTTTGAAGCGAAAGCAGCTTATGTGTATTTGGATGTGTATCGTAAAGTAAATGGAAGAAAATTTGTTCTTCCATTTAATCCGGCACATAAAATCCTCTCAACCTTTTCTTATAAACCTTTAACAGGTAAATGGCATTTAGATATAAATATACACTGGTATGGAGTACAGCAATTGCCCAATACATCTGCCAATCCGCCGGAGTTTCAGCGGTCTCAAAAATCAAAACCATATACACTTGTTAATGCACAGTTCACCAAAACATGGAAGAAACTTGAAGTTTATGCTGGCTGCGAAAACATTTTTGATTTCAGGCAGCGACAACCTATTATAAGCTGGCAGAATCCATTTAGTCCTTATTTCGATACATCTTCAGTTTGGGGGCCCACGAGGGGAAAGGAGATTTATGCAGGGTTGAGATTTAAGATACCTGATTAATTGTGATAAGATATGGCTTTATTGGCTATTTTAAATGCAGTAAGGATACAGAAAAAGACCATTTAACAACGTAACTTTGATTCATTCAATTTTTAATTACACAAATTAAGTACCATGAACTATTATTTCACAAAAACATTACCGGGGAGTTTTGACCAGATTATTGAAAAAGTAACCCTGGCTCTTAAAGCAGAAGGATTTGGGGTTCTTACTGAAATAGATATAAAAGCAACATTAAAAAAGAAATTGGATGTTGACTTTTATAATTATAAGATCCTCGGCGCCTGCAACCCTCCTTTTGCATATAAAGCTTTACAGGCGGAAGATAAAATAGGAACAATGCTTCCGTGTAATGTTATTGTTCAGGAAAAAGAGTCCGGCAAAATAGAAGTTTCGGCAGTTGACCCATTGGCGTCAATGCAGGCCGTACAAAATCCATCTTTGAACGAAATTGCAAAACAGGTTGCGGAGAAATTAAAACAGGTTATTGATTCACTATAAAATTTAAATTCAGGCCGTTTGCCTGGTGGGTAAAAAATCTGGTTTTAATTCAAATAACAAAATTGATGTTGTAAAATGAATACTGATACAAAAGAGCATTGGGAAAAAATTTTTGCATCAAAAGCTGAAAACGAAGTGAGCTGGTTTCAGCCTTATCCTAAAACATCGGTTGAGTTTCTTGATTTGTTCAGCCTGCCGGCAGAAGCAAATATTATAGATATTGGCGGAGGGGACAGCCATTTAGTGGATGTGCTTATTGAAAAAGGGTATAAGAATATCTATGTACTGGACATATCATCAAATGCTTTAGAAAGAGCTAAACAAAGATTAGGTGATAAAGCAACAAGGGTTCACTGGATTGTTTCTGATATTACGGAATTTGTTCCTGATGTTCACTTTGATTTCTGGCATGACAGGGCAGCTTTTCATTTTCTGACTACTGAAGAAAAAATTGATAAATATATAGCCCTTGCAGAAAAGGCAATTAATAAAAATGGTTATTTAATACTGGGTACTTTCTCTGAACAAGGTCCGGCTAAGTGCAGCGGACTTGAGGTAAAACAATATTCTGAAGCCTCAATGTCATACCGCTTTGAAAAGAATTTTAAAAGAATTAAGTGTATAACAGAGGAACATGTAACACCATTTGATACTACTCAAAATTTTTTGTTTTGCAGTTTTCAAAAATTATGAATTAACTGCCGTTCCCTTCGGGCAGGGCTTTCCGTTTCAATCTTCTTACAGAAGGATTTCCACTTCAATCCCGAACGGGGGTATTAATGATTTCTATAATTACCAGTGAAGCAGACCCGGCACAGTACTCCCTTCTTATTTCTTTTACGCCTGCGGCAAATAAGACGTGACAACTGTGCCGGGCAATAACATTGGGAATTGAGATTGCCTCGTACCTCAGCAAACACAATTCCAGACACTGCAAATAAGATTCCGCAAAGCTGATATTGCAAAGTGCTCATTCAACTAACCGTGCCGCAAAAATATTGGCCTGTTCTGTGCGGAACAAGGTCTTATTCCCACATTGCACAGAGTCGTCAATCGCCACAGGTTTTCAAAAAAATCTCCACCTGAATATGTAATGCTATCCAGCACGGGGTAGTATTTTATTTGAAAAACCTTGTTCCTCCTCCACAGTCCTAATGGCTGGTCGCTATCGGTAAATGAATGAAGCGAAGCTGAATTTATTTAAAAATTATTTTTTAAACATTAAAAATTTCATGTTATGGAAATCATCGGACGAGTAACAGCAGATGCAACCGTTAGCGAAACCAAAGCAGGGAAAAAAGTGGTGAACTTTTCTATTGCTATTAATGACACTTACAAAACAAAAGACAGCAGCGAAGTACAGAAAATTACAACCTATGTAAATTGTGCTTACTGGATTAATCCCGGCATAGCTACTTACTTAACCAAAGGTAGTTTGGTGGAATGTGCCGGACGTATTGGTGTAAACGCCTGGACAAGTAAAGACGGCGAAGCAAAAGCCACCCTTATTTTTCATGTTAACAATATCAAACTGCATGGGGGTAATAAAAGCATTGTTGTTAATGCACCAGTACCAGCTACAACAGCACCGGCAGCAATGGCGGAAGCAGGTGACGATTTACCGTTTTAAAAATCTAACAGCATCCCGTAAAAAAATGGGATGCTGTTTTAATTATTTATCAATTTAACATTTACAACTATGGCACACAATATTAATTTCAATGAACAGACAGGTAAACACAGTTTCTTTAGTGTAAAAGAAAAAGCATGGCATGGATTGGGGCAAATTGTACAGGATTACCCAACCAGTAAAGAAGCATTACAATTTGCAAAGCTTGATTTTGATGTATTGAAAAGACCCAATACTCATAAACTGGATAGTGGTGAAGAAGTAGTTTCAAAATCTTCCTTCTATACTTACCGTCCTGATACCAACGCAATTTTAGGCGACCGCTTAGGCAAAGATTATGAAGTAGTACAAAATATTGATGCGTTCAGTTTCTTTGATGCCATTGTTGGCGGTGATGGCATCCAGTATGAAACCGCAGGTGCATTGGGTAACGGAGAAAGAATTTTCATTACAGCAAAATTACCCGGCTATATCAAAGTAGCCAATACAGATTGTATTGAAAAGTATTTATTCCTCACTACTTCGCATGATGGTTTTGGCAGTATTATGGCAGCTTTCACACCTGTAAGAATTGTTTGCAACAATACGTTGAATGCAGCTTTGAGAAACCATACCAATTCTATTAAAATTCGTCATACAGCTAACGCCAAAGAACGGCTGGAAGAAGCACATAAAGTATTAGGTATATCCAACCAGCTTAGCCAGCAGTTAGATGGCATCTTCAACCAATGGGCAAAGGTTCGCATTACGGATAAGGAAGTGCAGAAACTGATACAAATGGCAATGGTTCCAAACAAAGAAGTATTGCACAATATTCAAAACGGACGACTGGATGAACTCAGCACCTGTTTTAAAAATATGTGCGATGCTGTTTACGAATACAATTGTGCCAGCCCCACACAACAAACTGAAGCTACAAAAGGAACAGTGTTTGGCACTTACAATGCTATTACCGGTTACTTTCAAAATGTAAGAACCTACAAGGATGATGAAGCCAAAATGAAATCACTGTTATATGGCGGCACGGCACAGCTAAGAACGCAAAAAGCCTTTCAGCTTTGTGAAGATTTTGTGAAGGGTGAAATGGTTGAGGTTTATAATTAATGATTATGAAAAAGGGGCATTAAAAATGCTCCTTTTTTGTTGTGCGCCATGCATGCCATTGTTCTTTAAAGTTAAAGTCTTGAACAGGCCATCTAACGGGAACTGTTAATCCAAA
>JAIEQM010000022.1 GCA_019747705.1 Chitinophagaceae bacterium
GCTGCTCTGTGGCTGGGATGAAAAATTTCTAGCCAAAGTTGTTTTTAAAGAAATTTAGATGCGTTTGCCCTGTTCCAATTTGGAATATGTTATTAAAGAAAGCAAAACACCATGTATTTAGAAAAACTGCGGAAAATACGCAACCAAAAAGGGCTTTCTCAAAAAGAACTGGGCGAACTTATAGGGCTTGACCAGTCAGCTTACTGTAAAATTGAAAACGGCTCTAATTATTTAAGCGTTCCTACTTTACTGCACATTTGCAAGGTGCTTCATGTTTCAGTAAATGAAATTTTAAATCAAAATTCACTCGACTCAAATATTCCTATAAGCTATGATAACGAAACTTATCAGGAAAAAATGGCGCTTTACAACAATTCTATTAAAGACCTTGAGTTGATAATCATCAAGAAGAAAGCGAAGCTTGATCAATTAAAAATAAGCAGGGATGAACTGATGAGGCAAAATTAATGAATTACGTTGAATTGAGTTTTTATCAGCTCCACCGCCTTCTCCATCTTCGGATCAGTATTCTTCTTGATTGTTTCAGCAGTTGGTTTTACTTCCACATCCGGCATTACACCACTTCCGTTCTTTGGATAGTTTTTATTATTTACAATCCGGTACAAAGGCAAACGCACACGGAGTTTAGTATGGGGCAATACCATTTCAGGAATAAACACACCATTATTGCCATAAAAACCACCGCCTGTTTCTTCACCCACCAGCGTTACATTACTTTGCCCTTTGATATTGGATAAAAACATAGTAGTGGCAGAAAATGAATAACCGCCTGTTAACACAAACACCTTTCCGGTGTAGTGATTATGTTTGGGTTGATATTGTTTTTTGAAAAAAGCAAAACGATATACACTGTCATTAACCTTTCTGTTTAAAAAAAACATACCCAGGTTGTGAATCAATTTTTTACTCACTTTAATATCTGAACGGATGCGGCGGGTGCTGCTGAAAATAGAATCCGTAAAATAAAATGGTTGCTGTTTAATGAATTTGGTGAGATACAATGAAGACTTGATTAAACCGCCGCCGTTATTCCTTACATCAATAATTAAACTGGGGATTTGCCGGCGCTTTAAACGGCTGAATGTTTTGCGTAAATAAGAATGTTTTAAATAGCGTGAAAAACCATTGAGCCGTAAGGTGGCAAACTGGCGGGAAGAATCAATTGTAAAACTCCGCACAGCCTGTATCTTTCTTTCCCGTTTTGAAAGTTCAGGTGCAGGTGGTGGCTGAGGAAATGTTGTAACCCTTTTTGCAGAGGTATCTCTTGTAATTTCAAATTTGGGTATAACAATGTTTTTTTGAACGCCGCTGTAATCAGTATAAACAATTGCAAATTTTTTTACACCTGGGAAACGGCTGTTATAATACAACTGAAAACTGTTGCTGATGTTCTGGTAACTGAAATTTTTGGAATGGCCATCAATAGCCACCAACGGAAACATTGTATCAATGATTTGGCGGGAGGAAACACCGTTGATGCTGTGAACCACCATTCCTCTTTTTAAAACCGTATCTCTGCTGTTGAAATTATTGGTAATGATGAGTGTGCTGTCGTCTGCAATTTTTAAGTTTAATGGAAATCCCTGCGGCGGTGTTCCATCAAAATACCTGTTCCATTGTGCTGAATGCCGGACACTGGTATGACCGCAACGGATTGCAAAAAGGGTTTCAGCAACAAGATTCTTAAAACTGTTTTCAGTCAGTGAATCTTTTAGCAATGCATAAGCTTTTGCAAAAGAGGAATCCATTTGTTGCCGGCTGCTGTACCAGTATAAAGAAGGATGATTGCGTTTGAATGTTTGTTCCATAGCCTGCACATCTTCTTTCAACTGCTGCGGACTGTATTTTTTTTCAGGAGTAAAATTGCCGGTTACAGCACAAGAGGAAAAAGAAAGAATTGCCCCAAAACAGATTCCTAAAAAATGCATATACCGATGTTGAAACAACATGTTCGTTTTAAAAAAATTTTAACCGTTCAATCGCTTTGCTTAAACTTACATTATGTTCAGCTGCAGAAACCGGATCCCATTGATTGAATATAAATTCCTGTAAAATCAAATTATATCCGGGGCCTGTTTGTGCCGTTCCTTCAGAAATCAAATCTTTGATTTGCTTTCTTTTGGAACGTCTTGCCATGTTAACCAGCTCTGTTTTTGGATTAGCTATTTGCTCTGTATTGATTGGAATTTTTACTACGGGTACACCTAAAAACCTGGCAAAATTTTTTCGATCAGCCATTATCCATGCCTCAACTTCTTTTTCCGCAATTCTGAAAAGAAGTTTTTTAGAAAGTTTAAAACTTACCCAATCAGCTATAAGTGCAGGGGCGCATTCAATATCATCCAAGTCGGTAATAATAATATGTGGAAGATGAACGGACGCCTCGTTTAAAGCTTTTATTTTGGATTTGATATAAGTATTACCTCTTTTTCCAATTGAATCGTATAAAGAAATGTCTGGCCTGAAAACCGAAACCATCTTAACTAATACAGCTTCCTGTAACAAATCTTCTACTACTGGTTGAACCCACATTTTTATTCAAATAGAGTTAACTGATTGATGTTTTTGGGAGCTGTGCGACTAATGATTAAATCCCCGATTGTATTTCCTGCCTGCAGGTAAGACCTTACTTCAGGCAACTTAACAGAAGATATTATTTTGCTTCCTTCTTCTCCATCTGTGGAAATCAGCAAGACTTCTTCTGCACTGATTCCTGAATTATTCAAAATTTCATGGCTATGCGTGGTAACAATAACCTGCCGTCTGCCATTTTTCTTTTTTTGAAGTTTATAAATAACATCCGGTAAACGCATAATAATGGCAGAATGAAGCGATAATTCAGGCTCTTCCAGCAGAATTGGTTTTGTTCCATCCTGTAAAGCCCAAAATAACCCGATAAACCTGAGTGTTCCATCGGAAAATTGTTTTTCCTGATGCTTTACACCCTGGCTTCTCCATTGTTTGAATGTAGCTTCAAAATGAGGAACGCCCATCTCATCCGGTACAAATTCAAGTTTTTCTAAGTTGGGTAATGCGTATTTTAATGACCTTGCTATCCTGTTGATGTATGCGTCGCTTGTTTTTTTATTTAGTGTTTGAACCCTCTCAAGAAAATTTCTTCCATAATAATCTTCCCCTTTTGTTGTTTTTAGAAAAGATTTCGGGTCTCTTACAAGTTGGGGGATTAAGTGGAGGTAAGAAATTTCACCAATAAATTCGACGAATGTTTTGAACCGCTCGTTTATTGAAGCTTGTTCAATATAGGTAAAGCCTAACTGATATTCGCTTTCATTTTTCCCATTTGGCCTGTCAATAAAAACTTCATCGGAAAGAAGGTTTTTTAAATACTCCTTTTTTAAAACAGCTCTCAAATCTGCAAAACCTCCACCCGTTTGATTAAATGTTAGTTCATATTTCCATTCAGGTTTGTCATCGTTATTGTTTACAATCACACCAATCGTTATATCTGAGTTTTTACGGGCTGCTACACACCTGATTTTTGAAACCCCATCACGCAATTCAACAGCTTCCTGTAAACTTCCACCCTGCCTTACAATATCTGATAAAAACCTTATCGCATCCAGAAAGTTACTCTTCCCTGAAGCATTGGGGCCAGCAATAAAAACCCTGTATTGCATAGCAACTTCTGCTTTTTTAAAGTTCTTCCAGTTAACAAGCTTTATATCTGAAATTCTCATTTTATTCTTTTTTGCTGTCTTCATCAGCCCACTAAATATACAATAACAGATTGTATTTTTTAGTATCCGTCTTTATTTTGAAAAAGCATTCCAGCCCTGTGCTACCAGCTTGTGTTTGTTGCCGCCTTTGGTAATAATGGTGGCGCCTTCTTTTTCTTCGGCAATATAACCAATCACGCTGATGCCGTTTATTTCTTTGATCTTCTCATAATCGTTTTGCGAAATGGTAAACAGCAGTTCATAATCTTCACCACCACTTAACGCACAGGCCGTGGGGTCTATTTCAAGTTTGTAAGCAAATTCTTTGGTATCCGGGTGAATGGGAATTTTTTCTTCATACAGCACAGCGCCCGTATTGCTTTGTTTGCAAATGTGCAGTACTTCGCTGCTGAGCCCATCGCTGATGTCCATCATACTGGTGGGCACTAATTGTACTTTATCAAAGAATTCAATGATATCTTTTCTTGCTTCCGGTTTAAGCATACGACCAATGATATAAGAACGATCTTCCAAATCCGGCTGTACACCTTTTGTTTCAAGAAAAATTTTCTTCTCCCGTTCCAGCAGCAGCAATCCTAAGTAAGCTCCGCCCAAATAACCGGTAACACAAATTAAATCGTGGAGTTGTGCGCCGCTGCGTTTTACATATGTATCCGGTGTTACTTCGCCCAGTGCGGTTACACTTATCACCAGTCCTTTGGGTGATGATGTGGTGTCGCCACCAATCAAATCCACGCCATATTCTTCACAGGCTGCATATACACCATCATAAAATTCATCCAGCGCTTCCACACTAAAACGGTTGCTGATGGCAATACTCATTGTGATTTGTGCGGGTGTGGCATTCATGGCATAGATATCACTCACATTTACCACCACACTTTTATAACCCAGGTGTTTAAGCGGTGTGTACATCAAATCAAAATGCACGCCTTCAATGAGCATATCCGTTGTGATGACTGTTTGTTTTCCAAAATGATCAATCACTGCTGCATCATCACCCACACCGAGAATAGTAGAGGCGTTTTGAAATTCTATGTTTTTGGTTAAATGTTCAATCAATCCAAATTCTCCAAGACTTGATATTTCTGTTCTGCTTTCTGACATAAAAAACTTTTTTAAGTACGGGATACGAAGTACAAAGTACCTCAGTTCAACCCTCAATTATTAAAATGACGCTACTCAATTTTTTTTGTTATTAATCCGCTCCCGTGTTGTTATAATGGATGCTACAAATATCTTTAACAGTTCGTTGCCTTCTTTAATTAATTCATTTATTCGTTTTTCAAACGAAGGATTTAATGCTTTTAACAACTCTAAAAAATAAATGGATTCATCACATTCTTCCTCAACAATTTTCAATTTATTAAGGAAGTCAGCATCAGACTTTCCTCTTTTTGCTGCTCTGTAATTTGCGCCCACAGATGCAGTACATCTTACTAATTGACTGATATATTCCCTGTTCACAGCATCATAAGGAATGTCTTTTACCAGCTTTGCGTTTTCAAATGCATAATGAAATGTTCTTGTTTTAAGGTCTTGCATAAACGATTTATACTATTTGTGAAGCTGCTTAAAGTTAGGTACTTCGTAGCTCGTACTTCGTACTTCAAAGTGTTTTTCTGTTATGAATAATTTCTATCAATTCATCATGTATAATGCCATTGGTTGCCACCAAATGCGGCTGATAAGGCGAGTAATACGTGTTTTCAAAATCAGTAACCTTTCCGCCTGCTTCTTCAACCATTAAAAATCCGGCGGCACTGTCCCATGCCTGTAGTTTATGTTCATAAAATCCATCAAACCTGCCAGCGGCCACCCAGCATAAATCCAAAGCCGCACTGCCCAACCGGCGAACAGGAACACCTTTGCGGATGAGCCGTTCAAACACCTGCAAGGGTCCGTTCTCCATATCTAAATAGGTATATGGAAAACCGGTGACCAAACAACTTTTTATTACTTCGGTTTGATTGCTCACTTTTATCTTTTTATCATTTAGCGTTGCGCCCTGCCCACGCTCTGCAAAAAAGAATTCATTCAGAAACGGACTGTACACAGCTCCCAGTATCATTTGCCCGTTTTTTTCAACACCAATGCTCACACAGCAAATAGGAATGCCTTTTGAAAAGTTGATGGTACCATCAATAGGATCAATGATCCATTTGTATTCAGAATCCTGCGCCAGTTCGCCCGTTTCTTCACTCAAAATAAAATGATCAGGAAAATGTTGTTTGATGGTTTTGAAGATGGCTGCTTCCGATGCATGATCCGCTTCAGTAACTAAATTGTTCACGCCTTCTTTGTGTGATACAGTGTATTCTTTATCATAAAAATGAACCAATTGTTCAGCTCCGGCACGGGTGGCCTCAATAAGGGTTTGTTTAAGCATGCGCAAAGATAACCATGGATGACCGATTTCAGATTTTAGAATGTAGATTTGAAGCTGTTATGCAACTCTCCATCATCATTGTGAACTATAATGTAAAATACCTGCTGGAACAGTGTTTGTGTTCTGTGCTGAAAGCTGCTGCAGGTATTGATACAGAAATTTTTGTGGTGGACAATGCTTCAACAGATGGAAGCCGGGAATACCTGGAACCGATATTTCCCGGTGTGCAGTTTATATGGAACAATGAAAACCCCGGCTTTGCAAAAGCCAATAACGCTGCTCTTAAAAAAGCAACAGGTGAATATGTTTTGTTTCTGAACCCGGATACCCTTGTGGCAGAAGATTGTTTTTTAAAATGCATCCGCTTTATGCAAAACCATTCAGATGCCGGGGCTTTGGGTGTGCACATGATTAATGGCAATGGCGCTTTTTTAAAAGAAAGCAAACGTTCTTTTCCTTCTTCCTCCGTTGCGTTTTATAAGCTGATTGGCCTATCATCGTTATTTCCGTCGTCTGAAATTTTTGCCCGCTATCACCTGGGGCATTTGAGTGAAAAAGAAAACCATGAAGTGGAGGTGTTGAGCGGTGCATTTATGATGGTACGAAAACAGGCGCTGGATATAACCGGTGGTTTTGATGAACACTTTTTTATGTATGGTGAGGATATAGATCTGAGTTACCGCATTCAGCACAGCATCCATCCATCAAACGGGGGCAATTATAAAAATTATTATTTCAGCCAGACAACCATTGTACATTATAAAGGAGAGAGTACAAAGAAAGGCTCCCTCAACTATGTGCGTTTGTTTTACAAAGCTATGAACCAGTTTGTAAAAAAACATCCGCAGGAATTTTACAGCGGCATGTTTACGTTTTTTATTTCGGTTGCTATCTGGTGCAGGGCTTTGCTGAGTGCAGTAAAACGGGTGGTTCAATATATTATCCCTGTATCAAAAGAAAAAGAGAAACTGCCTCAACGGATTATAGCGGCAGGAACCGGAGATGAGTTGAAACAACTGCAGGCCATCAGCCCTTCTCAATCATTTGTTGCTGTTATTGATGTTACAGGTGAAAGCAATATTGTTGAAAAGCTTTCTTCTGTTATTCATGAAGCAAAACCCGGTGAATTAATTGTATGTGCAGGTGGCGCCCTTTCATTTGCAACTATTATTTCTTTGTTTGAGCAATTGGGCAAGCAGGTGAGTATAAGGGTGTATGTATCCCACTAAGTACGGATTCAATAAAACAGCAACACGCAATACAACTATTATTGTGATGCAACAGAATATAAAAATGAATACGGAATGATAATGTATGAAAGAAAATAAATGCAGTAGTATATCAGAGCAGACAACTCATCATAATTTCATCAATGTATTTATTTTCTGAAGCGAGATAGGTGTAATTTCTGAGTATTCCTTCTTTCACAAAACCTGCACGCTCATACACATGGATGGCTGTTTCATTAATGGTGGCAACACTTAACTCCAGGCGTTTATAACCTTCAGCATCAGCAAACAATTTTATTTCTTCCATCAGCCTTACACCATGTCCCTTGCCGGCAAAGGAAGGATGAATACCAATGCCGCCAATGTACAATACATGGGCGCTTCTGTGTTCTTCCGGTACCAGCTTGCACATACCCACGGGCACATCACTGAGTTCATATACATACAATACCTGCCTGCTCAGCAGTTCCTCAAAAATGGGATGAAAGTGTTGTGCATCCATTGGCTCATACAACAAGCACGGATTGATGAGCGGGTGCATGTACAGTTCATAAATAAAATCAAAATCTGATGATGTGGCGTGGCGTATCATAAAATGAATTTAATAAAATTTTTGAAGCGACTCAACCCCAACCCTTCTCTGCAAGCAAAGAAGGGGGGAGGTGCGACTCCGAAACGTTTAAACGAACTGATTTATGTAA
>JAIEQM010000115.1 GCA_019747705.1 Chitinophagaceae bacterium
AACTGCGGCAAGCTTTGAGCAACGCTGTGCTTTCTGAACCGGTGTTGAACTATGGAACACCAGCAAAGGCAGCAAAATCGTTTAAATGCTGCACTTTCTTCTGATGGTATTTATCGCTATTGGAACAACCGATAACAGGAGGCAGAATAATGAGGGTGATTTTATCTTTTGCTATAATCGGCAAAGCCCTTTTTAACAATGGCCCGCATGTTTGTTTTGAAATAAGTAATTAATAGCTACCCTGCAGTGCAGTTCATTTTTTAATATAGCTTCCTATGAGAGAGATAAATTGGCTTATATTTTTTTCACGGGGTTTCGATGCGATGAGGTGCAAAGAAGACTTTTCGATTAAACTTATTCTGGCCTTTGCAGCTACATCCAATTGGCGCTACTTAATTTACCGCTTTGGCAAAAGCTGAACAGTTAACGAAAGCGTTATAGCCAGTAACACAACTACTAAAAACAATACTACAAGCATATAATTATAATTTACAAGTCTAATTTTAGCCCAACAACAAAACCAAATGACATTGGATATGATTTTACAGTAGCACCATTATTAATGGAATTTAGCGCAAACCTCATAGTAGGTGCAAAGGATATCAAAGTCTTTTTGTTCAGCTTATAACCTACTCCAACACCAGCCAAACCGGTGAAATACATTTTCCGTAATCCTTGCAAATTGTCCACAGTTTCTGGGGCATTGTTAAATCCTTTTCCTACCGTAGTTTCCAGTTTGGCCCTGGTTAAAATATTTGCAGATATTCCGGCCAGGGCATTAAACCTGAATTTGCTTTTAGTAACACTATATGTAGCAGCTAAAGGAATACCAATATACTGCAACGAATGAGTTGACGTAAAGGCATACAAACTGTCACCGACTACAGGGTTACTGCTGAACGATGGTAACACATAACCATAGCCGGATGATGTATTGATGCGGTATTTAATACTACCAGTATTATCTTGCTGGGCATAAATTGTTTTAGGTTCCATCGTAATGTTGGTGTTTGAAAAAGTGACACCGGACTGTACCCCCCAATGCTTATTTATCTTGTAATCAACCAATGCACCGTATGTAGATGAAAACTCATGCTTTTCTTTCTTTTCAAGTTCACTGGCATTATCGCGTTGATTGTTTATTTCATTTATTTCATTATCCTGCAAGCGGTACCAGGCAATATCTGGTGAGAAAAACGGTGTTACGGAAAACCTGGAAGGCTTTTTAATTGTTTTCTTATTATTTTTTGCTACAGAATAATTTGTTGTATCACTGATTTTTACTTTAGCTGCAGCTATTAATCTTATTAATTTATTCGTATCAATTGAATCGTGCTGCAGCAATGGCACCCTTTCAATTGAAATAATTTTTAGTTTTCTTAAAGTTGGAATCTCACTGTACTGCTGCCCGTCATCATTTTTTACCAAAATATTTTCATCCTCTCCTGCCATAACACTTGTAATTTTTACTTTATAAGCAGATTTAGCAGAACGTTTTTTCTTTTGGTTTAAAAGAATGGCCGTTTGGTTTTCCGAATCTTCTTTACCTGAATTTATTATTTCAGTAATACTTTGTTTTTGTAAAATTGTTTGTTGGTTTGGCTGTGTTTCTTTTTTATTAACCGTGCTGGTATTTTCTGCTACTCTATTTTCTGTACCTGCAGTTTCATTTTGCTGGGTTGATGTATTGTTTGTATTTATGGAATTTGCACCCGAGGTTTTAACATCAGGTTTAGTTTCCGGTATAGCACTTAGTCTATTTTGACTTCCGGAATCAGTTGCTCTATTATTTTCTGCAAAGCCCTTACTGCTGTGGCCGCTGTCAGACTTGTACACGTCATACAATATATAACTTGTCAGCAGGAACAGCAGCATTATTGCAATGCGTTTTAAGTTAGCATAGCGTCTTTTTATGCTAACTATCTTATCCTTGTCAAGCCGTTTGTCTATAACCTCCCACACATTACCAGAAGCGGTCTCTTCATTATCATCAAGAGCGGAGCGGAAAAGGTCTTCAATATTGTGTAAATTTTCATCCATACGCTAATAGTTTTTTGCCACTTTTAAACTGTTGTTCACTGCTTTTTGCAGTAATAGTTTTGCATCAAAAAAATTGGATTTAGAGGTTCCTTCTGATATGCCCAATTGCTCAGCAATTTCCCGGTGTTTCATGCCTTCAAAAACGTACAGGTTAAAAATTAACCTGTAGGCCGGTGGCAATGCCTGCACCATTTTTAATAACTCTTTTTTATGTAACCTTGCCAAAATATCTTCGTTTCCCACTTCCTCTGCCTGCGAATTTTCAATACACACCACTGGGTGCATTTTGGGTTTTGAACGGTAATGCTGTATAGCACAAAAAAACATTATCTTTCTTATCCAGCCTTCAAAAGAACCAGCGAACTTAAAATTGTGCAGCGATTTAAAAACCTGTACAAAACCTTCCTGCATAATTTCCTCCGCTTCCTCCCTGTTTTTGGCATACCGCATACAAACCCCAAACATTTTAGGCGCAAACTGTTCGTACAAACTGCTTTGCGAATGTCTATCCCCATCAATACAGGCTTGTATCAATTTTGCAGGCTGTTCCAATAAATCAGTTTGGTTTATATGTGTAGTGGTATAAGCCATTAAAAATGGTTGGGTTGATGTAAAGTATTTTTTTAGTCAGAGAAAAAATTGAATCAATACACAAAAATTGGGTTGAAACTGTAGAAATACTGTAGAATTGAAAGGATGGCAGAAATAATCTTTTTTAAACCCGTTAGACAATGACTTACTGATTTAACATTTTTCACCCAACCATTTTTATTATTTCAACTACTCTTTATTTACACAGCAGGCTTTATCATTTTAATGTCTCCTTCTGGGGGTAAATCCCTCGCCTTCAGGCGAAGACTTTAGTTTAATAAATTTGTGTGATGCAAAATTATCGTAAAACATCACACAGTACATATGATTGCAAATATCATATTGTGTGGATAACGAAGTACAGAAAAAAAGTTATGTTGGGCGTTGTGGCAGAAAGAGTAAGGGAGTTGATACGAGGGATTTGTAGAGCATGAAGTGGAGATAATCAGGGGCCATGTATCGCAAGACCATGTTCATCTGTTCGTATCATCACCACCTCATTTATCAATAAGTAAACTGGTGCAATACCTGAAAGGTAAGAGTTCTTATAAGTTGTTACAGGAGAACAAACAGTTGTCAAAAGTATTTTGGGGTCGTCATTTGTGGGGCAGGGGCTACTTTGTTGCTACGTCAGGTAATGTAACGGATGAAGTAATATTAGAGTACATAAAGAGTCAGGATGATGGCACCGAAACCAACGATGAGTTTTCAATAATCGGAGGCTAAAGTCGGCTTTTAGCCGACCTTCCAAACCCCTCGCCTTTAAGGCGAGGGTAGTATAGTTTCAATGATAACTTCCGATTGCCTCAAATTTAATTTATGAGTAAAATAGTTATAATAATTTACCTGACTTTATCATCGCTGGTTTCCGTTATCAATGCAAATGCACAAGATGTTTATATTATTTCGGGTAAGGTTACAGAGCAAGGTAGCAGCCAACCAATTGCTAATGCCACAGTGCACGTGAAAGGGCTAAACAGCAGCACCATGACGAAAATGGATGGCTCCTTCAGGCTGCATGTAACAGAGTGGAGGGATAGTTTAGAAATTACCTGCGTGGGATTTGAAACCTTCACCATCGCTTTGCAAAAAGGACATACGACAAACCTGTCGGCAGGTATGAAAAGTAAATCCAATGCTTTACAGGAAGTAGTAATTGCCACTTCAAAAAAGCCGGGCAAGTCATTTATGCAAAAAGTAATTGAACATAAAGCTAACAATAATCCATCCCGGTTCCGCAGCTATAGTTATCAACGCTACACCCGTACCGAGCTGGATATTGATAACATAGATTTTGAAAAAGCAAAAGGCAGCGGTTTAAAAAGTTTAATGCTTCAAACTTACAGCAGCCTTGATACCACCGCTAAAAATGATAAAGAGTTGCCAGTATATTTTTCTGAAAGACTTGCTAACAGTTATCATTCTGTATCTCCAAATATTGAAAGGGAAAATATTATTGCCAAGAAAAACCTCGGTCTTAAAACAGATGATTTATTGAGTGCGCTGGATAAATTTTATTTCAATTTTAATGTGTATGATGACTGGGTGCCTATTTTTGACCAGACTTATGTTAGCCCGCTAAACAACAATGCGTTTAGCTACTATAATTTTTTTGAGGGCAACACAATGACTGAAGATGGAGATACCCTGCAGCAAATCCGCTTTGCTCCTCAGCGCAGCTACGAAAAAGCATTTAGCGGAAGCCTTTGGATTAATACCCGGACACTTGCAGTAACAACCGTAAACATGCATTTAAACAAAACAGCCAATCTAAATTTTGTAAATGATATCAATTATTATCAGGATTACAAATTAGTGTACGACAGCGTAGCGGACAAGACGGAGTACATGCCCTATAAATATTCATCAGAAGTAAAGTTTGAAAGCGGTCTTGCACTGCTGGGCTTGCCGGTTCCGGAAACTAAAAACAGTATGAAGTTTATTATTAAAAATACCACTGTCGCCGATAAAATTAAATTGAACACCGCTGAACCAAACGCTGTAATTGCCAACCTTATTAAAAAAGAGCAAACTACCAATTGGGAAAAACCTGAATCATTCTGGCAACAAAACCGCTTAGAATCACTCACTGTGCATGAAAAGAATATTTACAAAATGGTGGATTCTTTAAAACAAAACGACCGCTTTCAAAGAGATATAAAATTAGTAGCCTTTGCAGGTACCGGCTATTGGGATTTTGGCAAGCAATTTCGCATTGGCCCTTATTCTTCATTTGTCAGCAGCAATTCCATTGAAGGCCTGCGCTTTCGCCTCGGCTTTTGGACAATGCCTGGCATCAGCAAAAAATTAAACGTATTTGGCTATGGCGCTTATGGCACTAAAGACCAAAAATTGAAAGGTATGCTGGGGCTTAAATATGTTTGGAATTCAGCCCGGTGGACCAAAACCACCATTAGCTATGGCAGCGATTATGATTTTATTATTGACCAGGATGATGAACTGGATAAAGATAATTTCATCAATTCCCTGCTTAGGAAAAATATCCCTTTTGCAAGAACCTATACCAAGAAGGTCATGATACAACATGAGCAATATCTTTCACCCGATTTTACTGCAAAGGGTTCGTTAAGCTATAAAGAATTAAACCCCGTCTTTGATTTTAAATACCGTCCTATAAACCCGGCTTTGGACAAGCCATACGACAGTGTATTCTCCAGCAGATTACCTGTGGCAGAAGCATTCATCGGTATAAGGTATGCACATAAAGAAAGAACTACTATACTTAACTACGATAATATAAAGCTGGGCACTTTCTACCCGGTGCTTACTGCTAGTTATACCTATGGTTTTGAGCAGGGCAAAGCACAATTTAATTTTCACAAAGTGAATGTTGGCATATCACAACAATTGCGTTTGCCGCCTAAAATGATGTTGTATTATAAACTGGAAGCCGGTAAAGTATTTGGCACCATCCCATATTTACTGCTGAATGTACCAGCAGGAAATGAATTTTACGTAGCCAGCAAATACCAGTTTAATACAATGGCACCTTATGAGTTTGCAGCGGACAAATACATTAGCCTGCACACAAGGTTTTACCTTGGAGGCACTTTGTTCGATAAAATACCATTGCTGCAAAAATTGGGATGGCGGGAACGATTTTCATTTAACTCCTATTGGGGCAGCATGAGCAATTCAAATATTGATTACAATAAAAATTCCAATTTTAACCTTACAGGCAAGGGGCCGTTTATGGAAGCCAGTGTGGGCATTGAAAATATCTTTCATGTACTGTCAATTGAATATTACAGAAGACTGAATTACTTAAATAACCCTTATACAAAAAAAGACGGCATTTATGTTGGTTTAACACTCGCTTTTTAACAGTTTAATTATTTACAAATGAAAAATATTTTCTTTGCTTTATTGCTGATCCCCATTTGTTCCTTTAAGAACATTACCAGTACTAACGCTGAAAAGATAGTAGGTAAATGGATGGCATCGGAAGATAATAACCTGGAAGTGGAAGTATATAAAACAGGCAATGAGTACCGGGCAAAAATTGTTTGGTTTGATGACAGTGATGATAAAAGCAGGCCAATGTCAGAACGGTGCGACACAAAGAACCCGGACAAAAAACTGCGTACCCGTAAAGTAATCGGGCTACAGGTAATGCAGGGACTGGAGTATAATGCTGATGACGATGAATGGCAGGGCGGACGGATTTATGATGCCAGCACAGGTAAAGATTGGAATGCTAAGGCGTGGATTACAAATGACGGCTGTTTAAAAGTTAGAGGCTACTGGCATTTGGAATTTTTGGGACAAAATATGTGTTTTAAAAAAGTACAATAGATAATGATTACAATACAGGACTTTTTATCAGGTTACGGACACCAGGTGCAGCTATGGCTTTTTATTGGCATGTTTATTATTAGCTGGAATATTGAAAATATTGCAGGCATCCTTTTCAACTATAAAAAATGGAAACATGCCTTTATAAATGCCCCTTTTATTCTTACCAGTATTCCGGGGCAGTTGCTGCTGGGCTTGGCTTTTGTAAAAATTATTGAATGGACAGCCCAGCATCAATTTGGTTTTTTGTATTATTTACCCTTTAGCAAAAGCTCACTGGTTTTATTCCTGGTAAGCTTTATTTTCCTCGACCTGGGTGAATATGTTTATCATATCATTATGCACAAAGTAAAAAGGTTGTGGATGTTTCACATTGTACACCATAGCGACCAGGCATTAGATGTTTCCACCACATTAAGGGAACATCCGGGTGAAAATATTATTCGGCTTTCTTTCACACTATTGTGGGTATTCATCAGTGGCACAGCATTTTGGATATTGATGCTCCGGCAAATCATCCAGGCATTCACAACGCTGTTTGCCCACATGAATTACCGCCTCCCCGATAAAGCAGATAGAATTATTGGGTTACTTTTTATTACACCCAACCTGCACCAGGTACACCACCATTATAAGCAGCCCTATACCGATTGCAATTATGGTGATGTACTGAGTATTTGGGACAGGCTGTTTGGTACATTTAAAGAATTGCCGGCTGATAAATTAGTGTTTGGTGTAGATACACACATGGGTAAAGAAGATACAGCCAACTTTATTGCACTGGCAAAATTGCCTTTTGGTAAATACAGAAAATCCGGGGATCATAACAAACAACATAAATCTTACATTATGAATGAAGGCTGCGCCACTAAATTATGAATATGAAATTAGATGCCACCATCATGCCGCTGTTATGCCCTGACATTCTTGATTATATTAAAGGAAGAGAAGAAGTGTGTAAAATAGTATTATCAGTTTGTCGGAAGCAGGCAATTAATACAGATACAACAATTACCCTTCATTCAAATCTTTTTACAACACCTGGTTTTACGAACGCTGATATTGTTTACATGATTCAAAAAGCCGGTCAGCATTTGTCCGTTCGGTTTTCTTACAGCCTGCTGATACAGTTAGATAATAATTGTACAGTAGAAGAACTTGCAGGCCTACTGTGGAAGTTTATGTGCCGTGTGGTAAAATGTAATTGAATTTTCTGAAAATGTATTTAGCACAGCGGCATAAAACACAAATTCAATTGACGGTAAAGCCATTGATAAAAATATTTAGCTGGGGACTGCTGATAAGCTTTTTAGGTTCGCTGCCATTGGGGCCATTAAATCTTATTACCACGTATGTATCGGTGTCAAAAGGCACAGGAGCAGGCTTTGCATTTGCAGCAGGTTGTATTTTGTCCGAATTGATTTTTTTCGCCTCGCCGTAATATCTATGGAGTGGATCAGGAAGCAGCAGCAATTATTCAAGGCACTTGAATGGATTACCATTTTTATCATCCTCACCCTTTTTTCCGCAGTTGGTGTTGCACAATGTTCAACTATGTACTAAAGAAGAGCCGTGCACTCCGTCCGCCGTCGGTTGTGTCTTTTGACCAACGACGCATACACTGCAGGTTTTCCAGTTACTTCTTCCAATGTGTAAGAAAACCAAAATCATCTGCAAGTGTTTCATAAAACCTGGCTGATGAGTAATAATAATCTTCAG
>JAIEQM010000130.1 GCA_019747705.1 Chitinophagaceae bacterium
TATTCAAAAAAACACAGACCTCAATAAAGCCTTTTTTCATGAACCTAATGTAGCCTATGCTATGTAATAGTTAGTATGTGGTGTATTATGGTAACAAAGAGATAAAGAGCAGTAAGCATTTGATTATTGGCGACCCGGCCAAAGGTATAGTGTACATGCTGCCCAATGAATTAGAAGCCATCTGGCAATCAAAGGCCTGCTTAGTTCTTACACCTAATGAAGGTTTTCAAAAAAAAGCAGATATAACAAACTTAAAAAAGCAATGGTTTAAAGAGTTGGTAAAACAGGATATGCCCCTGCTTTTAATTGCTGCTGCCATGGGTATTGTTATTGCAGCTCTTGGGCTTACGATGTCTATATTTTCACAACGGCTTATTGATGATTTTTTGCCCAAAAAACTTTACACCAAACTGTATACAGGTATTGCCCTGGTATTTCTTTTATTACTTGCAAAAGAAGTGGTTACGCTTATAAGGGCACAATTGTTAATAAGGCAATCTAAAGATTTTAACCTGCGAATTGTAAAAGATTTTTTTTCACGCCTGCTTTACTTGCCCAAACCTTTTTTTGATACCCGCAAAATTGGTGAGTTAACAGCCCGCCTGCACGATACCGGACGCATACAACGGGTAGTGAGCCAGGTGGCAGGTAATACCTTGCTGGATGGTATTGTGGTATTGGTTACACTTGTTTTTGTGTTTTCTTATTCTGCTATCAGCGGTTTTATTACACTGGTAGCGTTACCTGTTTTCTTTTTACTTATTTACCACAGTAATAAAAAAATAATAGATGCACAACGCAGCACCATGGCAGGATATGCAATGGCCGAAAGCAACTATATTTCTACACTGCAGGGAGTTGAAGCTATTAAAAATCATCGCAAAGAATCGTTGTTTTCAGAAGCTAATAACCAGGTTTATAACACCTACCAATCGGCCATTTTTCAGTTAGGGCAAATACAAATACGGCTTTCATTTATTGCCAATTTGTTTGCTGCTACGTTGTTGTGTGGTTTGTTGCTGTTTTTAAGTTACCATGTTTTACATGGCCATCTAAAGGCGGGTGAGCTAATGGCTATCATGGGCATGGTGGGCTCTTTGTTGCCATCGGTAGCTAATCTTGCATTGTTAAGCATCCCCATTAACGAAGCCCGCATTGCATTTAACCGCATGTATGAGTTTGCAGGAATACAACAACAGCAAAACGGCAAGGAAAAAGTTTTGAATTTTGAAACCCTTGAAGTAAAGGAGTTATCCTTTCGGTATCCCGGCAGGAGCCCTGTTATTCAAAATATTTCTTTTAACATTAAGAAGGGTGAAATTATTGCGCTGATGGGTGAAAACGGATGTGGCAAAAGCACAATCGTTCAACTGCTAATGCAGCATTATATACCAGAAAATGGCAGGCTGCTGGTTAATGGTACCATTCATTTTTTTGACCTTGATCATACATATTGGAAAAAATTGGTTGCCGTGGTGCCGCAGCAGGTACATATTTTTAACGGCACTGTTTTAGAAAATATTGCTTTTGAAGATGCAGCTACTAACCCACAGGCGGTTGTTGATTTTTTAAGTAGTTATGGTTTTGCTTCATTTATAGAAACACTCCCACAATCAGTAATGACACTTGTGGGTGAAGAAGGTATCAATCTCTCTGGCGGGCAAAAACAGATGATTGCACTGGCAAGGGCTTTATATGCTAAGCCTCAATTTTTGATTCTTGATGAAGCAACATCTGCAATGGATAGAGAAAGTGAACGTTTTGTATTGGCACTTCTCACAAAACTAAAAACTAAAATGGCTATCATCTTTATTACGCATCGGTTACATGTACTAAAATCATTTTGCGATACGATTGTTGTGCTTGAAAAAGGGCAGGTTACTTCAAGTGGCAGCCACAGCAAGCTCCTGCAATCTTCTAATCTTTACAGTAAGTATTGGCAAGATTTAATGTTGTAAAAAATACATTTTTTAAGTGGTTGGTTTCCTCAGCAACCACAATTAAAATCACTCTTATGTTTCAGTTAATGAAAATACCAACCGATAAAGTAATTTTTTAAAATGGCATAGCTCATCCGGCAAAAATGAGCCGGCAACCTTGAAAAATTTCTCCTTTCACACCCTTTTTAAGGCTGTTTTCCCCTACCTTTGCCGTCCTTTCACAAACAATGGGAAGTGGTGTTCCCCTTGGTGAATCTGAAATTCCCGGTTTCTCCCCGGTATTTTTAAAGCAGAAAAACAGAAAACAATGCCAGGAAAAAAACGTACATACCAGCCTTCTAAGCGCCGCCGCAAAACCACCCATGGTTTCCGCCAGCGTATGCAGGATGCCAATGGCCGCAAGGTATTAGCCAGCCGCCGTGCAAAGGGCCGTAAAAAGCTTACGGTGAGCGATGAGCGTGGTGCAAAAAAATAAATAGCAGTAGCTGATTAAAATAATTCAAGTCCCGTTTTTCGGGACTTTTTTGTTTTATTGACGGCACTGTTGCCATCAGGCAAAGAGAGTGGCAAAGCTTTATGCAGTGGAGTATCTGCACCGCTTTATCTTTGTAAATATGTATTACATTGTTTACAGTTTTCTCTGGTTATTATCATTGCTGCCTTTAAGGGTATTGCATTTTTTAAGTGATTGTTTTTACGTGCTGGTGTTTTACGTGTTTCAATACAGAAAGGAAGTAGTGATAAAGAACATGAAACAGGCCTTCCCGCACAAATCAGAAAAAGAGATTACCGCCCTCGCTAAAAAATTCTATCATGCTTTTATTGACAGTTTAATGGAGAGCATTAAACTTTTTTCAGCCGGCCAAAAATTTATTGATACGCATTTGCAACTTGATTTGTCTTTATTTGACAGGCTTGCAGCAGAAAATAGAAGTTGCCAGATGCATGCGTGTCATCAGTTTAACTGGGAGTATATTAATCATGGTATGGCGGCAGCTATGAAACAACCCCTTGTTGCAGTTTATATGCCCATCAGTAATAAAGCGCTCAATAAAATATTTTACGATTTACGCACACGCTACGGAACTGTAATGCTGCCCGCTACAGAAATGAAAAATAAATTTAATGCATGGCGAACCAAATTACATGTACTGGCGCTGGTGGCAGATCAGAACCCCGGCAACCCGGCCAATGCCTATTGGTTAGATTTTCTAAATAAACCTGCCCCTTTTGTTAAAGGCCCTGAACGTTATGCCCGGGAAAAAGCCAGCCCTGTTGTACTTGCTTACAGCCGTATTGAAAAGCGGGGCTATTATTCATTACATTTTGAAATGCTTACAAATGATGCTTCTCAACTGGCAGAAGGCGAGCTCACCAAAATTTATGTAAAACGGATTACTGAAATTATTAATGAACAACCCCACAACTGGCTCTGGAGCCACAGACGATGGAAGTTTGAGTGGAAGGAAGAGTATGGAGCTGTACTAAACAATTAAACGTACAACAAATGTGGTACAAAAAAAAGCGGGCTCAATAAATGTCCGCTTTTTTGTGATTATAATAATCTTAATTCAGCACACTGGTTTCTTTCATCACTTCAATCTTCTGCTCTTTGATTTTTGCCCACCCGCCCAGTACATTTCTTAAATTGTGAAAGCCCTGGCGCTTGAGCAGTGAAGATGCAATTACACTTCTGTAACCGCCTGCGCAATGCACATACAAATTATCAGTGTCTTCAATATTGGCAAGTAAACCCGGGTCTGTCATTTCACTTAAAGGAAGGTTTACGGCATCTTTTACATGTCCGTCAGCAAACTCAGTTTCTTTGCGCACATCAACCACCACCAAATGATCATCCTGCGGAATATCCATTGCCAGCTCGTCTGCCTCCACATCAATAATCATATCAATTTTTTCGTCTGCATTCTTCCACGCATCATAACCACCTTTTAAATAACCGGCAACTTTATCAAACCCCACCCTTGCAAGCCGCACAATACTTTCTTCTTCTTTTCCATCATCGCACACCAATAAAATACGCTCATCAAAAGGTAATAAAGCGCCTGCCCATTCCGCAAAACGGCCCTCCAGTCCAATACTGATGGAGGATGGAACAAAACCCTGCGTAAATACATCTGCCCTCCTGGTATCAAGTATGAATGTTTTGTCTTCCCGGGCGAGGGTTTTAAATGCATCAATACTCAATGCTGTTTTTCCTTTCTGTAAAATGGCATCCAGCGCATCATAACCTTCTTTGTTAATCTTCACATTTACAGGAAAATATTTGGGAGGTGCGTTCAGCCCCTCTGTTACGGCTTTAATAAATGCTTCTTTTGTTTGTGGTTGTAATGCATAATTGGTTTGTTTTTGTTCACCAATGGTACTGTAGGTTTCTGCTCCCAAACTCTTGCCGCAACTGCTGCCGGGCCCGTGTGCAGGATATACAATTACATCATCAGCCAACGGCATAATTTTTTGCTGCAGTGAATCATACATCATACCTGCTACATCATCCATTATAATATCACCGCCCTGCGCCAGGTCAGGTCTTCCCACATCGCCCACAAACAAAGTATCACCTGTAAACACACAATAATCTTTCCCCGTTTCATCTTTTAATAAATAACAACTGCTTTCTAAAGTATGACCGGGTGTATGTAGTACCTCAATGGTTAAAGCGCCTACTTTAAACTGCTCACCATCTTTTGCAATTTGCACCGGTAAATTGGTAATGGTGTTGGGCCCGTAAATAATGGGTGCACCTGTTTGCTTTGACAGGTCTAAATGCCCGCTCACAAAATCTGCATGAAAATGTGTTTCAAAAATATATTTGATGGTTGCGTTTCGCTCTTTTGCCATTTGTATATACACCTCCACATCACGCAGCGGATCCACAATGGCACACTCACCATTACTCTCAATATAATAAGCGGCCTCACTTATACAATTGGTATATAATTGTTCAATAAACATAAACCTGAAAATTTCGGCAAAGTTAAGTGAAAACGGCCGCCCGGTAAAGGTTTCAGCCGTGTTAAAGTACAAGGTAAACAGGGTGTTACGGGCTTAGGTTCTGCGGGTAGCGTATTTGCCACGCTCGTTTCATGGTTCCGTTTCCATAGCATCTGTGGTTCTAATTTTAAACCACCCAAATAACACTTCTGCAACTATTTCAGACGGCGAACTTTGTGTATAAACCTCTTTTTCTCTTAGCCTCTTTGTTTTTTAAAAGCCAGGCATTTTCAAATCAAAATATCAATCACTTTTTGCACTTGTTCTAAGCGTTGCAGGTTTACACTGTACCAGATAAATTTGCCTTCACGTTTTGTTTTTACAAAACCGGCCTTGCGCAAAATAGCCAGGTGCTGCGATGCAACTGATTGTTCCAGGAACAGTTGTTCAAATATCTCTGTTACTTTCATTTTGCCGTGCTGCAGAATTAAACGCAGCATCTGCTGCCGCAGTTTATGATTGATGGCACGCAATATCACTGCTGATTTTTTAATGGCCAGTGCATCAGGCAATGAAGTTGTAATGGAGCTATCGTCAGGAGTGTCTGTCATTTGAAGAAGATAAAAATATAAAATCTTTTTGCAGCGTAAAATGAATCTGCAGCAATTTAATTTTTTGCCGTACTGTGAAACTCTTTTAAATAAAAAGGCGCTGCATAAGCCAGCGATGCAAATTGCTGTTGTTCATACAATGCAAATGCTTCATCAGTCATGGAAGCTGCATTCCAGTTAACAGCAGGAAACCTTGCATTGGCATGATGGCAAATCGTTTTCCATTTTTCTGCGCCATTACCCAGGAATAAAACTGTTTGCAGGTTCAATTGCTCCGCAAAACTCTGTTCGTTTAAAATCAATGCCTGTGCCGGTAATACCGTGTTCAATTCCTCATCATAGATTGTTGTAAACACTTCCATCCTCCTGGCATCAATCATGGGGCAAATAAAAAAAGGTGAAGGCTCTTTGATTTCTTTTAATGCTGCTATGGCCATTACATCCAGTGTGCCCATTACGATCAACGGAATATTCAGAGCATAGCATAAACCTTTGGCGGATGCCATTCCCACACGCAAACCCGTATAGGAACCGGGGCCATTCGTAACAGCAACCGCATGAAGTTCTTTTACAGAAACCCCCGTTTCATCCATCAGCTCTTTCACAGCAGGCTGAATAAAACCTGCATGCTGTTTCTGCTCAGCACAAATTTTTAAGCCCAGCAATTTTTTATCCTTTGCCAGCGCAACAGAAGCTGTTTGCACAGAGCAATCAATGCAAAGAATCAGCTTACTGCTCATATGCTGCTTTTTTTAAAAGTGAAGCAGGGGTATAACGGAGCTCGTGTGCTGAAAGTTGATGAAGCAACGCATAAACAGTTTTACTACCAATGGCATTACACCATTCAAAGGGACCCTTGGGGTAATTGGTACCCAGCTTCATGGCCGTATCTATTTCCGCTTTGGTTGAAACATTTTCTTCCAGTGCAAAAAATGCTTCATTAATAATTGATGCAAGAATCCTTGCGCTTACAAAACCGGGAACATCCCTGGTTGTTTCAAAATCAATATTCAACTGTGTAAAAACAGATTCAAAAGTTGAATACTGTTCTTCTTTCACTGCCAGCTCTGCACAGTTTCTCTCCTGCAGTGAAGGCCAGTGATTAAAACGTGCTATAGGTTCGTTGGTAATTCCAAGCTGCTCCAGTGTAAGTAAACAGGAAGCAATGAGCACGGGCTTTGCAGTTTGCCTGTACCATTCAATCCTGCCGGGGTTGGTTTCAAAATCAAAATCAATAATCACATCACATGCATTCATAAGTTGTGTATCAGCAACATCTTTTTGAAGAATGGAAATGCCTTCTACCGGAATGGATTTACCCCAAAGTGAAGAAACACTTGCTCCCTGATGAATGATACCCACTTGCATGGCTGCAAAAATAAAGGATTCGGTTGCTACAAACCTCCGGGGTTTTATGCAACTACCGCATTTAATTACATGCTTTTCTAAACCCCGGAGGTTTGTATTATGTAAAAAAATTATGTTTGCAGTATGGAAAAGAAAATCATCAACACGACCAATGCGCCTTCGCCTATTGGTCCTTACAGCCAGGCAGTAATGGCAGGTAACATGCTTTTTTTAAGCGGACAGGTTTGTTTTGATCCTGCCACTTCTCAACTCAGCAATGCAGATATCCCCACTGAAACACACCAGGTAATGCATAATTTAAAAGCAGTGCTGCAGGAAGCCGGTTTAAGTTTTGCCAACGTGGTAAAAACCACCATCTTCCTGAGTGATATGAGTTATTTCAGTGAAGTAAATGAAGTGTACGGCAAATATTTTGAAGGTGATTTTCCTGCAAGGGAAACCGTAGCAGTAAAAACATTACCCAGGAATGTAAATGTGGAGATAAGTATGATAGCGGTGAAATAAGGATTCTTTTCCCTTATTTGTAATGATACCTGCACTGGAGAATATGTAGTCTGCTTTCTCTTACTATATATCAAACGATGTTTATCAGTTATTCGCCTGCTCCGGCAACCAGAATAGTTTCCTTTTAATGGTTCAGGTTTGCCAATTCCCTTAAATGGGCTCCTTAAAGAATCTTTTATAAGTTCATTAATCCGTTCCAGAATTTTTTTTATCCTGCTTTTGCCAATAGCGATCATCTTCCCATGCGTATGTTTGCCAAACTAATTCCATACTTATTTTTCAAGCAAACCATGCTTTTTAAATTTGCCCTTCTCCATTTCAGTAATAGCACTTTCTAAACGCTTACGGTTCGCAACTGATTTTGTTATATGTAATGTTTCCTGAAGGGCATTATATTCGTTTAATGACATTACAACAATGTTTTTTCCTTTGCTCCGGGATACTACTACTGTCTCAGCAGCATCACTTACTTCATTAAGATTCTGTGCAAGATTTTCCCTGAACTCCGTATAATTTAAAACTTTCATAAAGCGGTTATTAAATACGTACTGATATATGTACTTATTTTGTGAGGTGCTCTGTTGTTTCAGAAAAACAAGTAATAGCTATTGGTTTTCATTTTGCGGGGGGGGGGGGGTAAAAACAAATATTTTATTTGCTCCCATTCAGCAGCAGGTATTTCCATAACAGCTATAATTTTATCAAACTGTTCTCCCGGCAGTATTTTTTTACTGCTTTCCAGTTTGGAAATATATTGCTGGCACACATCCAGCGCATCAGCAATTTCTTTTTGGTGGTAACCTTTATAGGTGCGGAGTTGTTTTAGCCCTTTGCCGTTAATCATAAGAATGTTGTGCTTATAATGCAATGATACTTAACGCCGCTTAAGAAAAAAATACCACGAAGCGGGTAGTAAAGATATTTAACAATGCTGTCTCTGCTGCCGTATTTTCACGGTAGTAACATACTACCTGTAAAAATTTGGAAGGAACAGGTTTTTGACTCAACTTTATTTAAGTATTTT
>JAIEQM010000110.1 GCA_019747705.1 Chitinophagaceae bacterium
TGAAACTGTGAATATATTGGCAGGGCAGAGGCGTAGCCCCGATTCAATTTTGTAACTACGGGTTTCAACCCGTAGCATATAGCAAAAGAAGTAACATGAGAGCCGTAGGCTCGGTGCATATAAAACAGCCACCACTAAATCATAATAAAATGGCAAACACATACCATCAAATCTATCTGCAAACAGTATTCGCCGTAAAATACCGCAACGCTGTAATTGATAAAGCATGGAAACAAACGCTATTCGGCGTCATCGGTAATTTAATTAACGAAACCAATTGCAAAACCATTATTGTAAACGGTGTGGAAGACCATGTACATTGTTTCCTCGGATTAAAACCAGTTGTTTCTGTTTCAGAATTAATGAAAACAGTAAAAGCAAAGTCATCCAAATACATCAACGACCACTCTTTAACGAAAGAAAGATTTGAATGGCAGGAGGGTTATGGTGTATTTTCATACAGTCAGTCGTCAGTAGACAAAGTGTTTAAGTACATACAAAACCAGGAAGCGCATCACAAAAAGCAAACCTTCCGGGATGAGTATCTTGATCTTTTAAACAGGTTTAAAGTGGAGTATGATGAGCAGTATATTTTTCGGGAACTGATTTGAGTTGTGACATGGTAAATGGTAAAAGAACATGTCGTGCCTACGGCACTCGATTGTGTTTGTTGGTTTAGGCCACGGGTTAAAACCCGTGGTTACAAGATACGCCGAGCCTACGGCTCAATGACCTCTTGAAGAATGAAATGGTGTATAACTAAGCAAGACAGAGGCGTAGCCACGACTCAATTTTGTAATCCCGCCATATGCGGGAGACTTCAGTCCGTTGAAAAAATAAAAGCCACAGGCTCTATGTACATATCAATTAAAAAACTAAAACCACGATGCGATTAGTCTTGCTCCTTTGTTTTGCAGCAGTATTCACTGTTCCGGCTTTTGCTCAACAAAGCCGGAATAATACTTATGCAATCGTCATAGGTATTGCCGGGTATGAAAACAAAAATCTCAAACCGCTTGTGTATTCAAATAAAGATGCACAACTCTTTGCCCAATGGTTACAATCTGCAGCCGGCGGCGATGTGCCCGCATCTAACATTCGAGTTTTGCTTAATGAGCAGGCAACTGTTGCAGCTATTTACAATGCATTGGATTGGGTAAAACAACAATGCAAAGAAGGCGATGAAGTATATTTTTATTTTTCAGGTCATGGTGATTTGGAAACCGCCGATAAACAAAACAAAGGATACCTGCTGGCTTATAACACACCGCCGCACAACTATCCCAACAATGCGGTAGCAGTTGAGCAACTGAATGCAGATGCCAATTTTTTAACGCTGCAAAAAAAAGTAAAGGTTGTTTTAATTACGGATGCCTGTCATTCAGGAAAACTGGCGGGCGATTTTTTTAAAGGCAGGCAATGGGTGGCGCAGCAGTTACAACAGGTACTCAATAATGAAATTCGTTTGGCTGCCTGTGCGGCAGATGAAGAAGCGGCCGAAGGTGAGTTTTGGGGTGGAGGCCGTGGTGTGTTTTCTTATTATCTGCTCAAAGGTTTGTATGGCCGGGCAGATGTGCTGAAAGATGGGCAAATTACATTTGAGGAGCTGCAGCAGTATATTGATGCATCATTTAAAACAGATGAGTATTTACAATTGCTCAAACACAAACAATCGCCGGTAACAGATGGTAACCCATTGTTTGTTTTAACAAAAGTTGATACGGCGACTTCTCAATTATTTCAGCAACAACAGCAACAAAAAGATACCATCGTACTGCAACCCGTTGATGCTTTTTTTAAACATGCAGCTAATTACCCGCTTGAAAGTTTTATTGATTTTGATTCATTACCCGGTTTAAATGAAAAAAGTTTTTCCCCTTACATAATTGATTTATGCAGTAAACAGGATAGTCTTGACAACAGTTATGAAGAAAATGGCATAACAAAGTTTTACAGCTCTGGATACGGAGACACTTTACAACTGTTGAAAAAGCAATTGCTTACTGATATTTCATTGCGGAAGCAGTTTATAGAATTATTTACAGAGCTGGTACACAACAGTGCCCAGTCAATGATTAATGCTTATCTCAATGGTGAAGAATCAGAACTTGAAAAACGGCAATATTATTACAGCGGTGCACGTAACTACAATGATTTTTTACCCGTGATTAAAACGGCTCTGCAGTTTATACCGCCCAATCATCATTTGGCAGGAGTGCTGCAAATCAATCTGCATTATCTCAGCGGTGTGCTGGCAAGATTAAATATGGCGGTTTCAAAAAAAACAGACAGCCTGCTAAAAACAGCATTCAATCAACTTTACAAAACACTGGAGCTGGAGCCCTATGCGGCTTATGTGCACAATGAAATTGCCAATTTGTATGTGCATCAGAAAAATTTTGATTCCGCTCAATATCATTTTGATTTTGCTGCTGCATTAGCGCCTGCCTGGGCCATACCATGGAGCAATCAGATTCGGATGAATATGATGCTGAAGAATAATATAAAAGCAAAACAGGCATTGCACAAAGCAGATTCGTTGCAACCCAATCTTTCCTATGTGTACATGAATGCGGGCCTGCTGATGGAGCGTGAAAAGAATGTGCCAGAAGCCATGAGTTATTTTTTGAGGGCAGCAAAATTAAATCCGGTGCATTATCTGCCTTTTGAACGGTTGGGGTATTTGTATTTGCAGACGGGCGATTATCAAAAAGCAGAAACCTGTTTTTCAAAAGCCGCATCTTTAAAAAATGATTTCGCCATTAATGCTGATTATTTCAGGTATGGTGTGGAGCTGGGTGGTTTTCCCCGGATGGATGCCGGTTCAGTTATTGATTCCTGTTTTAAAAAAGCCGCTGCTTCAGAGCAAAACACTAAACCGTTATGGCTGTTACTCAGAACCATTACTGCACAAAAAAACAGTCCCGCTGATTCCATCTTCAACACACTTCGTTTGATTATTCAGCAACAACCTGCAATTATTTTAGCGCATCACTTTCTGGGAAAAAAATTGGTTGAGCAAGGAAGGTATTCTGAGGCCGTTCCTTTTTTAAAAGAAGCCCCGCTCCGTTATACAACTGATACGCTGCTGCGAAAAGAAATTATTTCCATTACGGGAAATCAGCAATTATTTGAATGCCTGGTGGAACTTATGCCGCTTTTTATTTACAACCCACTTGAAGATTATTATTTACTGGCCCGTGCTTATGAGCAGCAGCAACTTTTTTCGGAAGCCATTGCTGTTTATGAGCAGGCTGCCATCATTGAAAACAACAAGCTGAAAGACCAGGCCGCTTTTAAAGATTTTGATAAACATTTTACAGTTGGAAAGAATAAAAAAGGTGAAGAGATTCATCAGCCCGTACCAATGGAGGAAATGTTATTACTCTATGAAACGCCGGTAAAAACTTCAGCCGCCGTTCAGCTAATGAAGTTGTATGAACGAATGCAGAATTATGAAAAAGCAGAAGCAGCTTTACTTCACCAAATTCAATTAAGTCGCAGTGCCGGTGATTTGAGAAGGAAAGTAAGCAGGCAGGTGCCGGGCACAGATTTAGTAACAGGTATCTCCATCAATTTTTTCTGGATTAATGCCAACCGTGAACTGGAAATTACCATACATGATTTCTATACAGGAATGATGCAATTACAGCTGAGAAATTATTACTGGAAACAACAGGCTGCTTTGTTTTTATATCAACGGTTACAACTGGCTTACATTCAACTGCCGCAGGAACAATATGCTGCATTCACCAATGATTTTGAACGATATGCTTATCCATGGAATACATCTGATGAGATTTATAAAGCACAAACGGCGCAATGGCCTTTACCGGGATTGAATGATACCATTGTAATTCAAACACCCGCTTTTCTACCGGTGCAAACTGCATTAACGTATGCACAGCAGGCTGAAGTACTTTCACCAAATGAAACTACCGGTGCAGAAACAGCAATCATGTTTGTTGATTTGTATAACTGGATGGATAAGGATGCAGAAGCAACAAATTGGTATGAGTATGCATTGAGCCTGCAGCCAAAAGATGCTGTAACGAGGAACAAATTTGTTCAACTGCTGCTTTATACCGGATATCATACAAAAGCAAAACTGCACTTAGATACTTTGGAAAGCAATGGACAAATAGATTCATCGGGTGTGCAGCAATTAATTTTCTTTTACACTATTGCAGGTAATTATAAAAAAGCAGCAGCGCTTATCAATCAATCTGCTGCAGTATCAATAAAAGACAATTGCCGCAATACGTTACAAAGAGCCAATGTATTGCTTCAGCAAAAACAATACAGCAACGTCATCAACTTGCTGGATAAAAAATTTCCGGCTGTAAAATTAACCGGCATGCAGTATGAAGATTCAGTAGAAGTAAAACAAATGCTTGGCATTCGTTATTACATGATGGCCCGTTGTTATGCAATACTGAAACAGGATGCAGCAGCAGTGATGAATCTGAACAAAGCGTTCGCAAATGATTTTACATGCTACAGGGCTGTGCTGAATGATACTGCATGGTCAGTTATTAAAAAGGGAAGCAACAAAAAAATCTTTCAGCAGGTTGCAAAAAAAGCAGCAGATGATGTAAAGAATCCTCAGGAGATTTCCATAAATCCCATCAACATCCGCATACCGGATGAAAGTAAAAATATACAGTGGTAATTTTTTTTATAAAGGCGGCAGTACTCTTATTTCCGCACGCTGTACACAACGGCCATTTTCATTGGGTGTGGAATTGCACAAAGCAGAAAGCGATTGCTTTCTTGTGTTCTCCGTTGCGTTTAATGAAATACGGAGCCAGGAACTTTCGCCTGTGTTGCTGTACAAACTCTTGAAGAGTTCGGCTTTAAAAAAGTTGGTAAAAAATCCACCCAGGTTGGGGTTGCCTACGGCCAGTTGATTGGCACTTGCAGAACCAATTACAATAGAAGTGGTTTGATTGGGCAGAAATAATTTTCTGAAATTATCAAAGTTGAGTTTCAGTCCCTCTGTGCCGGTTGACCTGGGTCTTAATAAATCCATTCCAAAAGGAACAGAAGCGCCCGGTTTTTCATTACAGCAATCACTGATAACAATGGTTACTTTTGCACGCTTGGCCAGCAGCAGCTTGTACACATCTTCTACAGCTAAATTATTTTCGGCACGTAGCTGCAAATTATTCGTGCGGAAAGAAATGCGTGGATACTTGCTTATATCATTGGCATACCTGAAACCATGCCCGGTGTAATAAAAAAATACAATATCGTTTGCTGAAGGTTTAATGGTATCTATCACCCGTTGTGTATTTCCAATATTAAAAGCATCTCCTGATACTATGATGGGAACCATTTGAATACCTGCCTGATTTGTGAGTGTATTAAATATTTCCGAAATTCCTGCTGCATCTTTTTGCGATGATTTGCCGATAGTTGGGTCGTTGGTATTGGCAATGATGATTAAATAAAATTTCCTCCGCAGTTCATCCGTATTCAAACCTCTTGTGCTGAAACGGGAGAGCAATAAATAAAAAGGCTCATTCATTTTATAAAACTCCAGCACCAGTTGTTTGTTGTTTACCAGGTCTTCATACGTTTTTTGTGAGTTGATGATGAAGGGAACCTGCTGCGGTTGCTTGCCGTTTTGTATTAATGTAAGCGTTGCCGGTTCATAATAATTACCAATACTGTCGGCACGGCTTTCAAAGCGGATGTACGGAAGCCACAGGTCTGCATCAATATCTGTTTGAATAAAACGGGGTGCGGTTTGCGGTATTAAAAAACGGCTGCTGCCGGATATAACTGAATCTTTCATCACAATTTCAGCTAAATAATCCCGGCCGTTTTTGCTGTATGCAATACGTATAACAGCATTCCCATCAGCTTCTATATTTAAAAAATAGTTATAAGCTACGGAATCAACAGCGCTTTGTGCCTTTAAATGAAAATAAGATTGTGCAACTGCCTGTTGCGCCGCAGTACATAAAAACAGCAGGCATAAAAAAAGGGAAACCTTCTTTTGCAATTGCTGAAATTGCTGCTGAAAGTTTCCTTTATACATTGCCGTTAGCTTACTCATTTCTTTTTAGTGCTTGGCGTCAGGACGGGTGGTGGCGCCAGAATCAACAGGCGGTACGCTTTCCTTTTTGGTAGTGTCAATTGGCGCAGGCGCAGTTACTGCAGGCGTATCAGTGGTTGTTTCTGCTTTCTTTTCGCCTTCATTATTGCAGGCTGCTGCAATACCTGAGATGATTACAAGAGCCAGAACCCAGCTCCAAATGCGGTTTAGATTTTTTACTTTTTGCATATGCTTAGTTTATGGTTTAGCTTTAAAGATAGATTTTCTTAACTAATTTCCAAATAGAATTTTAACCGGGTTTTTGTGCTTTGGCCATCAGCTATAAAAGAAACTATTGATTTCATAAGTGTATGCGTCGTCCTTTCCTTATCTTGTTACAGAAAGTAATACTAATTTTTATGGGTATTGTAAGATTATTACGGTTACTGCCTGTTGTGCTGCTTGTTAGTATTTGCAGCCAGGCATTTGCACAGCCGGTTAATACAGCAATTTTAAGAAAAAGGGTACAGGAGCTGCAGCAAAACAGCAATTATCAAAAAGATACGGCCTGGCTCAATGCGGTAAACCGGCTGGCATTTTCGCTGGCCGAAAACTATCCGGACAGCGCCTTACTGCTGCTGCAGAATCATGAAGGCTATTGCAAAGCCGTAAATTATACAACAGGAGTTGCCGCTGTAAATATCAATATGGGGGTAGCTTTTTATAACAAAGGAGAGTATGATAAAAGTATTGGTGTGCTAAATAAAGCGCTGGAGCTTACTGAAAAAAATAAGCTTACCGGTTTGCAGTATAAAGCATACAATAACTTAGGGTTGAATGCAACAGCGCAGGGAAATTACAGCCTGGCATTGCAATATTTTTATAAAGCGCTTGCCATTGCTGAAGCAATGAATGAGCAGTATTTTACCGGCAGTATCTATAACAACATTGCTATCGTTAATTACTACCAGGGTAACCTTAAAGAAGCAGAGCAGAATTATCAAAAATTTTTAACCGTATCATACCAGGTGCATGATACAGATGATATTATCATTGCCGGCAACAACCTGGGAGAAGTATATCTTGACCAAAACAATTTTGAAAAAGCAAAACAAACTTTTACTACAGCGCTCAGCACGGCAACCATTGCTGCCAAAAAACGCTCCTTAATTTCTGCCAATAAAAACATGGGGTTGTTGTATTTTAAAACCGGCAATTATGATAGTGCTGCTTTTTATTTTAAACAGGCTTCAATCCTTGCTTTTGAAGTGGGTAACAAACCATCGGCCTGCATAGCTGTTACCGGTCTTGCAAAAACACTGCACAAACAGGGTAAGTATGCAGAAGCGCTCACCTATGCACAACAGGCGTTAACCATGGCGCAGGAAATGAAACAACCGCAGCTCATGCGTGATGCCAATGAAATAACAGCAACAATTTATGAAAGCAAAGGCGATGGGTTACAAGCCATCAAACATTTCCGTTTGTTTAAACAGTATGCTGACAGTTTGCGTAATTCAGATGCAGAACGCATGAATGAACGGTTGAAAGCTGAATTTGCTTTTTCTAAAAAAGAACTGGAATTTGAACGCAAAACATTACAGCAGCGCTGGTTTATCTTTTCTGCTTTTGCTGCTTTCATTACTGCATTGCTGGTCATCTTTTTGGTGTACCGAAGCCGGCAAAAAGAAAAACGGGCCAATAAAATTTTGCAGCAAACAAATATTGCTATTGAACAGCAAAAGTCCATTGCAGAAAAAGCATTGGAACAGTTAAAAGCTACGCAAAAGCAATTGGTACAGGCAGAAAAGATGGCTTCGCTCGGAGAGCTCACTGCAGGCATTGCCCATGAAATTCAAAACCCGCTGAATTTTGTAAACAACTTTAGTGAAGTGAGTACAGAGTTGATAAAGGAGATGGTTGATGAAGTTGATAAAGGAAATACAAATGAAGTAAAAGCGATTGCAGGTGATTTGGTACAAAATCTTGAAAAAATAAATCATCACGGCAAACGTGCAGCAGATATTGTAAAAGGCATGCTGCAACACAGCCGCAGCAGCAGCGGTGTAAAAGAACCAACGGATATTAATACTTTGTGTGATGAGTATTTACGATTGGCCTATCATGGCCTTCGTGCAAAAGACAAAACCTTCAATGCAAAATTTGAAACCGATTTTGATGTTTCCATACAAAAAATAAATGTAATGCCGCAAGACATGGGCAGGGTGATTTTGAATTTAATCAACAATGCGTTTTATGCGGTGAGTGAAAGGCAAAGGGCGGAGGGTATAAGGCTTAAGGAAGAGAATTCTATCAACTCACAACCCTACACCTTAAACCCTTCACCTTCTTATGAGCCCACTGTTTCAATAAGCACAAAAAAGACAGGCGATAAAGTTGAAATAAAAGTTACTGACAACGGCAAAGGCATTCCTCAAAACATATTAGATAAAATTTTTCAACCCTTCTTCACCACCAAACCCACTGGCCAGGGAACAGGATTAGGATTGAGTTTGAGTTATGATATTGTGAAGGCACATGGCGGGGAGTTGAAGGTGGAGACGAAGGAGGGGGAGGGAAG
>JAIEQM010000162.1 GCA_019747705.1 Chitinophagaceae bacterium
TCGGTAGTTCAGTTGGTTAGAATGCCGCCCTGTCACGGCGGAGGTCGCGGGTTCGAGTCCCGTCCGGTCCGCAAAATTTAGATTGAAACCCTTCATTATGAGGGGTTTCTTCTTTTTTATTCTATCTTTTATTCTATCGAAAGAGCGGAATGGTGATAATCTTATCGCACTTAACTGTACTTTACTCTACCTGACTGTATTAACTATACAAAAGTACAATTACTAATCATTCTAGTGACTTTTCCATTCAATTAAATATTCACAAAAAAAGTAACCTGTTTTGCTACTTTAAAAACTGCTTTATGTCTGCATCAACTACTTAAAAGGTTGGCATCAACACTTTCTTCCATTTCATTCTTGAATAGGATCAATTTGTTGAACGGAATAAAACTGCCTAAAATCAAACCTGTTTTTGAGTTTTTAATAGTAAAAAAAGTTACAAATAATAATCTCCCAAAGTGCTCTTTTAAGGTAAAATATACTATTTTCATTCTAAAATCAATTCAAGACAACTGCTTACCTGTTGGAGGAATGGGGAGATTAAAAACACTAATAACTTTTTTATTTTTACCAGCATTCCTGTGCACTGGCGTACCTGCGTTTTCTCAGGATTTCTCCAACAAAGGCAAAGAATTTTGGGTGGCTTATGGAAATCACGCTTCCATGTTTAATCCAGATGGCAGTGTCAATATTAATGGCGGCTCCGAGGAAATGGTTCTCTATTTTACATCAGACCGCAGTGCCACAGTTACAGTGTCGATCCCGGGAACAGGGTGGACACGAAGTTATTCAGTAACAGCCAATCAAGTGACTACTTCCGACATTATACCAAAATCAGGACTGAATGACGCAAGAATTCTCTCCGAAGGAAAATCAAATAAAGGCATTCATATTACCAGCAATGAACCAATTATTGCATACGCACATATTTATGATGGTGCCATTTCGGGTGCCAGTCTTTTATTCCCTACAACAATTCTCACGAACGAATACTACTCAATTAATTTTAAACAGAATTCAAATGATCCAAATTCTTATTCCTATTGTTATGTTGTAGCTGTTGAAGATAATACGACCATAGAAGTTATTCCATCTGTAACCACGATCAACTATCAGGCAGGTGACACGATAACAGTAACATTAAATAAAGGAGAAGTATTCAATCTTTTTGGCAAACTATTACCTCCGGTTCAGGTTGGTACTAACAATTTTGGACAGCCGATCTATTTATATCGTGGAGAAGATTTAACAGGTACAAAAATCAGATCAATTGCCGGCAATAATGCAACATGCAGGAAGATTGCAGTTTTTTCAGGTTCAGGCAAAATCAATATACAATGCGCTGCTAACGTGTCTGAAACATCAGATAATTATATGCAACAGGTATTTCCACCCAATGCCTGGGGGCTAAAATATATTACAGCCCCCACAGCAAAAATGCCTGTAAATTACTTTAGAGTTTGTGTTAGCGATCCCTCTACTGTTGTTAAAAGAAATGGAGTAATATTAACCGGCCTCATCAATAATTTTTTTTATGAATACCAAAGCTCATCTCCTGACTATATTGAAGCTTCAAAACCCGTTGTAGTATCGCAATACATTACATCCAGGACACAATGCGGCAACCCTAATATACCCTATACATTTAATGGGCAGCCAGAATCACTGGGTGATCCTGAAATGATTTATCTAAGCCCTATTGAACAAACTATTGAAAAAGTTACTGTCAACTCCACTCCCAATGCAGCCATACGTGAACATTATATCAATATACTTATTAAAAATTCCGGGGTCTCTTCACTTAAGATTGATGGCGCTGCCCCTGCGGTATCAGGCAACCCCCATCCAAATCTTGTCGGCTATCGCTACTACCAGGTACCACTTACACAAGGCGCCCATACAGTACGATCCGACAGTGGTTTTAATGCTATCGCATATGGGTATGGAAATGCAGAATCATACGGTTATAATGCAGGAACCAATGTAAAAGACCTTTATCAATTTATAACTATCAGGAACCAATATGGTAAAGAAAAAACAAAAGAAGCCTGCACAGGTACTCCTTTCATTGTATCATTAACTTTACCTTATTTGCCATTGTCTATTCAATGGAAATTACCGGGTTATCCTGATTATACTCAGTCGGGTTCTATAACACCTGATTCTACTTACAGTATTAATGGAAAAACTGTTTTTGTTTTTAAACTGCCTAATGCTGTTGTTTATAATTCAACAGGCATTTATTTTATTGACATACTGGTTAATAATCCAACTTCTTCAGGTTGCACGGGCGAACAAACCATCAGTTATGAGCTTGTGGTATCCCATCCCCCTGTTGTCAACTTCACCTGGAACACAAGTGGCTGTATAGATTCACTGACAGAATTTACAGCAATCAATAACGCCAATGGCAAAAACATCACAGGTCATTACTGGGATTTTGGAGACAGCACATATTCAAACCTCATGAATCCCGCTAAAATTTATACCAAACCCGGAACTTACAAAGTCCGCTATGCGGTTATAACTGACGGAGGCTGTATTAGCGATACTGTTGAAAAAACCGTTACTGTCACAAAAATACCTGTAGCAAAATTTACTGTTAGTAACCCTGCTTGCGTCAACAGATCGATTGTATTAACTGATTCATCGTTTATTGATGGTGCAAATGGCCTTATTGGAAGCTGGGCATGGAATACGGGCATTGGTTTACCAATTGTTAAACCAAACAATCAACCGGTTACTCTTAGTTTTTCTGATACCGGTGTCTATAACATTTCGTTACAGGTAATCTCCAATTCAGGGTGCCATAGTTTATTGTACAATATACCTATTAATGTATCTCCTAATCCTGTTGCTGACTTCACCTTTTCTGATGCCTGTTTGCCAAATACCGCTGTAAAGTTTACTAATCTTTCTTCTGTTCCCGGAGGGTCTCCCGCTTCACTTTCCTGTCAATGGAATTTTGGAGATCCAAACTCCGGGCCCGGCAACAATTCCAGCCTCTTTCAACCTGTTCATTCCTATAATGGTCCCGGTACTTTCTCTGTTCAATTAAAATCAACTTCATCAACTGGTTGCAAAGACTCTGTAACAAAACTTGTCAATACCATATACCTTCAGCCAAAAGCAGGCATGAAAAAAATAGTTGATGCATGCGTAAATACTCCACTGTTCTTTGTTGATTCTTCCATAACATTAGGCCAGTCAGCTGGTAAATGGAACTGGCAGTTTTACAACCCTTTAGGTACACCAATAGCATCATCTGTAAGTAAAGACACCTCACTAACTTTTACTGCACCGGGCATATATACTGTAAAACATTGGATTGAATCCGATAAGAACTGTATCAGTGATACATTATCAAGTGTATTTACAGTGCATCCCAAACCTGTAAGCGGCTTCATCAGCAACAGTATTCTTTGCCAGAATAATCAGTTACTGTTTGTTGATACTTCAAAAATCAGCACAGGATCTATTACGAGAAGATTCTGGGATATGGGTGATGGTACAATACTCGATGGCCAAAATTTTCAACCCGTATCGCATACATACAAATCATGGGGTCCAAAAACAATTCACCAGTTCACGGAATCAGATAAAGGCTGCAGAAGTGATACTGTAAGTAAATTAATTGCCATTCACCCGCTGCCACAAGCCGGGTTTACTATGCCTGAAGTATGTATCAATGATATGCCCGTTTTTTTTACAAATACTTCCAATATTGCGGATGGTTCAATTCAGCAACTGAACTATAATTGGAATTTTAACGCAGGTCAATCACCCGTAACCCCTCCACCATCACCTGCAATAAGCAACACCGTTAATCCAGGCATCCAATTCAATGCACCCGGAACGTACAGCATTTCATTAACTGTAACTTCTAATAATGGTTGTAAAGATTCAGTTACCTATATTCCATTTACAGTAAATGGAGCCAATATTACACCTTCATTCAAATTACTTGAAAGTGATAAAATTTGCAGCGGGCAGGAAATAAACCTAAGGCATCAATCAACTGTAGATGCAGGAAAGATAACGAGACTTGAAATTATCTGGGACGATCAAAACAATCCTTCAGTAATAGAAACAGACGAACTGCCTGTTCACAGCAAAATTTACAACCATAAATATCCATTAGTACAAGGTCAAAGCCCTGTAACGTATCGCATCAGGTACAGGGTTTTTTCCGGAGTATTATGCAGGGCAGAAATAACAGAAAATATCCAGTTTCATCCTTATCCCCGGGTTCAGTTTTTACCGGTTGCCGGAATCTGTTACGCAGACAGTAACTATTTAATTACGCAGGCAAGTGAATTAACCGGTGCTTCCGGTAAAGGAATTTATTCAGGTGCGGGAATTGATTCATCGGGTATTTTTAATCCCGCACGTGCAGGAGCAGGAAAACATCGTATCCGCTATACATTTACCAATAGTGCAGGATGCTCAGCGTTTGCAGAACAAACCATTGAAGTGTGGGCTAAGCCCGTGGTTAACTTTAATATACAATCACCTCTTTGTGAAAAAAATAATCTTCAATTGATTGCCAATGCCAGTACGCAAATCAATACATGGAAATGGAATTTCGGAGACAACACTCCAGATACGATCATAAAAAACAGAACGGTTACACACGTTTACAACTCCTCATCACTTTATAAAATAACGCTAATTGCTGTTGATGCAAATGGATGTAAGAGTACCTCTGCAGAAAAGCAAATCAGCATTCATCCATTACCAAAACCCGATTTTCGTTTACCAAAAATTTGCTTACCCGGTGGAAGGGCGGAGTTTATCAATCTTTCAACAATTGCAGATGGCTCGCACTCTTTCTTCAAATACAACTGGAATTTTGGAGTCCCCTTTAATAATAATCCTTCCGGTAATGAGCAACACGTAAAAGATCCGGTTTATCATTATGGTTCTGCCGGGCCGTTTACTGTTCAATTAACTGTCACTTCAAATAATGGTTGTACTGATTCAGTTACTAAAATAGTATCTGATGTATTTCCGCAACCACAGGCACAATTTTCAGTAAAAGATAGCGCCTGTGTAAATGAACAACTAAGCTTTAAAGATATGAGTACTGCTCCCGCCAGCAGTGTTTCTGAATGGCATTGGCATTTTGGAAATGGAATGATTTCATCAGCATCATCACCATCTTACACATTTAATAAGCAGGGAGATCATGTTGTAAGTTTAATTGTTCAAAACAAAGAGGGATGTTTGAGCGATACTACCCGGAAAAGCATTTCAATTTGGGAATACCCTGTAATCAACGCCGGGCAGGACTTTATGATGCTTGAAAACGAAAGCAAGCCGTTGTCATCCGTTACTGCCGCAGGTTCAGCTTTACGTTATTGGTGGTCACCACCTTATTTTTTAAGCGCCAGAGCTTCAAAGCATCCTGTAATCAATAACCCTCAGCACGATATAACATATACCCTTGAAGTAACAGGCAGGGCTGGTTGCAAATCTTTTGATGACATCAACGTTAAAGTACTCAAACTACCAAAACCACCTAATACTTTTACCCCCAATGGTGATGGGGTTAATGATTTTTGGGAGATAAACTATCTCAATCAATACCCGGGATGCATCCTTGAAATTTATAATACCGCCGGTTCTCTCCTTTACAGGTCAGTTGGTTACGCTTCTCCATGGAATGGTAAATGGAAAGGAGAGGATTTACCTGCCGGCACTTATTATTATGTGATTGATCTCAAATATAACGGTATCAGGCAAAAAGGATATGTAACAATATTAAAATAATAGGGAGAGTTTCAACTCCCCCTATAGTTATAAAATAATTACCTGTATTATCGCTTCAATATAAAAATCGCATTGGATGCAGGCCCCGGACTGTACAACTCAAGCCGGTTGCTGGTAAGTGTTTTAATAAAATAAGTGTTGCCGAAAATATCCAGCTTTGTTTCATTTAAATAAAATTGCCAGTTTCCTGTATCAGTATTGGGTTCGCTGCTGCATTTCAAAGATCCATTGTTACGTACCAATGTTCCATTGGCACTGAAGGAATAGGTATTGTCCCGGTCGCAGGGCTTTGTTTCATCTTCAACTCCTGTGAGCATCAAATCATTGTTTACATCCACGCCATAGCTATCTACCGTCCAGGCAGATTTTGCAAGAATGTCTGTTTTAGTTTCCGTTTTGGTTTCGTCTTTCTTTTTGCAACTTGTAGCAAGTGCTGCAATAACAAGTGCCAGTGTGAGCGCTCTTTTCATTTTGTTTAAATTTTACAGTTAGTGTGTATAAGAAAAATTTATATGATTCGTACTGCATATTTATGTCAATACATCCAGTTCATTAATCTTGCCAGGTATAGGTGAAATTTAGTTTATGGTACCCTCCTGCATCTTTTACAATCACATAACCGGCAGTTTTAGTTTTCAGATAACTGTACTGGTTATTGGTGGCATTACCCGTATAATATCCCGTTTTGGAAGGATCGCAGAGGGCGAACCCGGCAAATGTGCTAAAATCAATATCCCCGAACATTATGGCTTTTATATCCCAACTGCTGTAATCGCTAATGATACAGTTTACAAAATTCACCGTCCATTGCGGAGGAAAAGTACCGGGGCCTTTAATAATTGCCTGGCTCACTTTGGCTGTGGTGGGAGTAAAATGAGTATAGTTCACCAATAAGCTGTTTGTGGAAATATCTTCCGGCGTCCAGCGGAGGTTCAATTGAAACTTTACATTATAAATGGTACGCAGTTCTGCATCATCAATCAGTATTTTAATTTTGATTTTACCATCGGGCTGCGTTGTATAAGTAATAACGGCACCGGATAACCCTTTCCAATCATTACCCACATAGTATCTTGAAGTAAGCGTGTTGATCTTTTGTTCCGAAGCGGTAATAAATTCAATAGCTACTTTTGTTCCTTCTGCTGCAGGTGTAATAGCAAAATCATTCTCCGGCCGGTGATAGGTAATAACATTTACAGCATTACTTACAGTGGATGCGCCGCCTTCATCTTTTGCTTTGATGGCAATGGTATGAGCTGTAGCGGCGCTTAATCCTTCTACACGATACGTAAAGGTGCTGCCCGTACCGGTATTGGGATAAATTTGTTTTTCCGTATTATCAATAATGGTAAAGTAACTCAGTGCCTCCTGTTCAGGATCGGCGGGTTTGGTGATTTCAATGATGGCAGTTGTAACGCCTGTTTCTGATTTGCTGATGGTGAAAACACCGGGAGCCTGGTTCACTGTGGTGGATAATTGTGTGGCGCTTTCTGTGCTTTTACCGGCAGCAGATTTTGCAGCCACTTTAATAACGTATTGCGTTTGTGGTTGCAAACCTGTAATAATATAATTCTGTGTGGAGATGCTCCCCACCCTCAACACTTTGTTTACATATACATCGTAAAAAACAGTGCCGTTATCGGGTAATGTGGAAGCGCTCCAGATGATATCCAGCGTTTTATAAGTGGCTTTAGAAAGGCTCACAGTAAAAGCAGAGGGTGCGGGTGAATTGGCTGTTGAAAAATTAAAGCTGGCTTCTGTGGTAAGCCCTGCCGCATCTTTTGCAACTACTTTACCTGTATAGGCTGTGTTTTCAATGAGGTTTTCCAGTTTATAACCGGTGGCCGATAAGTTGCTGGCCAGTACTTGTCCTTTCAGCTCTACTGAATAAGTTACGGATTGATTTTCCGGGTCTTTTGCTTCTGTCCAGTTTAGCTGGGCACTGGCAGGTTTTACATCGGTTACCGAAGCTGTAAAATTCTGAGGTGGTTTGTTGGCGTTGTTTTCTTCTTTCTTTGTACATGCTCCAAAGGCTACTGTTATTAGCAGTAGGGTAAAGAGTTTTTTCATAACAGTTTTTTTAAGTTGGCGGCAAAGAAAATGGAAAAAGGAATATAAAAAACTATATTGTTACAAATATTTTACACTATTTTATTACATATTGCTTTAAATAGCTAATTTTGTAACTTTACAGTATCATAAATTCATCTAAAATGGATATTGCAGAGCAAATCAAACGCATTAGAAAAGAAAAGGGACTTTCTCAACAAGAAGTAGCCGACAAACTTTCTATGAACAGAGTACAATACAATAGAATTGAAACAGGCAAAAGCGACCCTACTATGAATATTCTTCAAAGGATTGCCAATGTTTTAGATATTAATGTGATGGGGTTTTTCGAAGCTAAAAATAACGGTACAGAAGTGCATACCGTAAACGAACCGCTTTTGCAAAAGGTACGTTTATTGGAAGAACTGGACGAAGTACAAAAAAATTCTATCTGCAATATGATTGACACCGCCATTGCCAACGAACGCCTTAAACAAGCATTGAGCAATGCAATGAGTATCACAATTTAAAAAAAAGAGTATGCAAGCTTTAGAGATTATACAAGAAATTCAACGACTACCAATAACCAAGAGGTTTTATGTGGTAGAAGAAACCATCAAGTCTATTAAAAAAGAGGAGATGAGCCACCAAATGGAATTAGCGGCTAACGAGTTGTACAACGATTATGCAACGGATAAAAATTTAACCGCATTTACATCATTAGATTTTGAACAATTTTATGAAACAAAGTGAAATTTGGCTGATAGACCTTGACCCTACAAAAGGTGCTGAGATACAAAAGAAACGCCCTGCTATTATTGTAAATGATGATAGATTAGGCAAGTTGCCACTAAAAGTAATTGTACCTATTACCGACTGGAAAGACCGCTACGACATTGCTCCTTGGATGGTAAAAATAGAACCCAACACAGCAAACGGACTTTCTAAAACTTCTTCTGCCGATTGCTTTCAAATTCGTTCGCTCTCACAAGAACGACTCATTAAAAAACTAGGCAACATCGATAAAAATACCCTTGACGAAAT